>CAYWSS010000174.1:0-9620 GCA_964460505.1 uncultured Caldilineaceae bacterium
AAAATACCAGCAATTGGGTAAAACCAAAACCGCCCAGATCTAAGACCCCAGACCCATACTAACCAACTTGCCAAAAAGAAGCCGATAGCTGGAACTTCACCTAAGACCTGTCGCCCAAAGAATAAATATTGTGTGCTTCGGGACCCGAATAACAGAACCACGGCTACCCACGCTACCCGGCTTCCAAAAAGGGAATATGCCACGCCAAAAAACAACAAGGTTGTTACCAGTAGATATCCGGCAGCTACAATCCGCCCCTGTAGTAACCCAACTCCCCAGATTTTGTAATTCAGCGCAACAGGTATTAACACGGTGGGGCCTACACTTTGAATGGGGCCAAAATACTGATAGCCTTCTGAGGTTCGTATTCCATATACACCATCTTCAGCCAATGTTTTCGATACAGACAATGCCGCGCCTTCATCGTGCCAGGTGCCTGGGTTATACTCCAGGTTGTAAAAGGTTGAAAACATTAGTGCAACTATGAAGAAGCCGTACATCACAAATTTTCCTAATGTAGAAAAATCTGTTTTATTCCGGAAGAAAAAAATTCGATCAATAAATTGAAACATCAACAACCCTAATTTACTTTTTATGAAAAATTGACTCTTTAACGGTTCCGGACAGTGCAACTCATTTTTTAGATACCCTTAAATCAAGCACACGTCTGCGCTCAACCGGCCGGTTGGCAACCTCAAACCCTTTTAAGAACGTCCGGCTTTCGTAGGGTCCGGCAATGGCCTGCCAAAAACCAGGGAAGAAAAAATGGCGGATACCTAAAACCAACCCCACTATGGTAAAAATGGCCCGGCTGGCCGCCGTAAACAAGCGGCGATGTTTAAGATTCCAGACCAACGACGTTAAATAAACCCGCACAATCCGCCCCCACCAATAAGCTGAGTTAGCTGAGGCCCGCATTCTTTTGAATACCCCTGACTCATTCAAAATCGCTTCGCGCGCCCAACGACTTTTTTCAGGACTGCGGTTGTAATCTGTTGAACTGCCTTCTTCGCCCATGCCAATACAGGCAACCTCGGCAGCCGTGCCGGTCATATCAGCATGCAGGGTAATGCGCCGGCACAAATCAACATCTTCCGGCCCCGCGATTAGCGGATTAAAGCCACCGCCGGCAAAAAACGCACTGGCTTTGATTAACGACGACTGAAGCGGTATCCATTCTCCGGCCATAACCTGTATAAAACAGTTGCCGCTCATCTGATGATCTAGTTTGATGATAGCTTCCCCGGCCCGATCCACCAGTTGAGAGCCGCTGTACAACCAGGCGGTTTCCTGATGCTCGCCGGCCAACTGCCAAAAGGTTTCTAACGCGCCGGGCAGCAACCAGTCATCATCATCCAGAAAATGCAGGTACTGGCCTTTGGCAACGGCCGCACCGGTATTGCGAGCCACACTCCGTTCGCGCCGGTTGGTATCAATAACCTGCACCCGCTTCGATTCTTGCCAGGCAGCCGGCGCCAGCGGGTAACCCGAGTCATTGACAACGATGATTTCGAAGTTGGCAGCGGTAAAGTTTTGCGCCAGGACGCTTTCCACAGCCCGGGCCAGCTCAGGCCGGCCTATGGTTGGGATTATGGTTGAACAAAACAGATCAACCTGCTTCGGCGATAATCTCATTGTTTTGCAACGCGCCTTACAATCTCGGCGATACGGTCAGCATAAATATCCAAATTCATCTGCTCTTCCACAATTTGCCGGGCATTGGTGCCCAATCGATCTAATTCTGCCGGGTGCTCCCACAACGATAAAATAGTATCTCGCAATGCTGCCGGATCACCGGGCGGGCTGAAAACGCCGGTCTCATTGTTTATAATATAGTCACTGATTCCCGGTGTTTGGCTAACAATCACGGGCCTGGCCATAGCCATTGCCTCTAAAACCGAGTTTACTCCAGCTGCGTAATCTACGTTACACAGGGGAATAACCACCAGTTTGGCTTGCGCATATAACATTCTTAACTGCTTAAATGGGATATGGCTTAATAGTGTAACCTGGTCTGTGTTTCCAGCTCTCCGGCTTTTTAAAGAAGTGGTAGACCACGGGCTTGAAGCAACCACAATCAGCTTCAGGTTTGTGCCGTTGATGGCACGGAGTAAACAGTCATAATCTCGCTGCTCTTGACCAACAGCTAAAATATAACCGTCCTCCTTTTCGGGCAACGGCCGAAAAAAACGATGATCGACTTTATCGTAAACAAAGTCGACCGCGGTTTCAACCATTTTTAATTGCTTCAACGCGTAATCAGCTTGCGTCCGGCAAAGGCAGATTATATGCGAAAAAGCCCGGTGGACCTGAAGACCTTGCAATAGATATTTTTTCCAGCCGGACGATAATTTGTGGCCAATTACCAGGTGGGGTGGTTTCCGGGGCATTAACCCCATAACCATGGCCAGAGGCAACGCCGTTTTTTCTGAAGTGGACAGAACGGCGTTATGTTTGGAGAGGTGCTTGACAGCCGATAACACCTCCACGGCATCAAACTTAAGCTGCATCTCTATTTTACGAACCCAACGGTACCACTCTGCCTCAGATAGATTGTAGCCAATAATTTCGCCATCTAATCGCTTGGCGATTTCAGTAAAATCCTGGTGAGGGATACAATCGTTCGATACATTCAGAACTTCGGGGGGAAAAGTAAACAGACGGTTACTAACCAGAATAAGAGGCTTTTGTTTCATTGAAGTTCCACGAGCAGTGCTTTGCTTCATTTTAACCGCTTATTTTCAATCCTCTGCGGAAACTACCCTTGTTGGTCTAACCCTATGTCCAAATACGGGAACATAGCGGGTTAGTAGTATTTTCGGCTCTCTAGTACTTTCCGTGCAATCACCATAATTTGATTGGCTACCCACAACATATTGTGGTTCAGAAAGAAGCAAGCCTACTGAATATGGGGGCGTTATTCAAGTTGCACGGAAAACCCCAAAGAACCGTATTTTCTCTCTTGCCGGGTTACGTAAAATTTCTATTACGCATTCCACAAGCTTGGCCTCGATGTCACACTTGTGTGACGTAACCGTTCAGCCCCCTATGTCATTCCCGCATGTTTTTAGCGGGAATCTATGCGTGTAGCCTGTGGATTCCCGCTTAATGCGTGCGGGAATGACAGGGAGGCTGAACGATTACGTCCTCTGTATTGCGTACTGCGTATAATTTTGTTCTTTATGGAGTACGTAATACGCAATATGCAATATGTTGCCGGCCCCAATTGGGTAAGTTATTTACGCACCATTCCTTAACTACAGTTTATACCCCAAGGTTGGGTGGAGTCAATGGAAAATGCCAGTGGTTGTGAGGCTATGTTCACCCACGATACAAATGTGACAATATGCTTTGTGATGAATTTTGCTAGTATCATAACAAATAACAATTGATAAACCATATGATAAAGGTTTGCAAATGGTTAGAAAAACAAAAATCCCTCAATAAAACAAATTTCTTACTGTAAAGAGGAGGGGGTGTATCATTAGTGTTAAGCAAGGTATAATTGAAGTAACCGTTTCTCCCTTCCCCTCGGTCCAATGCTCCTGCGTGGTAATGGATACCTGATGCGCCGTATCAAGCATATACTCACCAAGGGAATAGATTTAACTTTTGGTTTTTTGAATGGGACGCAGACCTACGGTGCGGATAAACGCTGAATTTTTATATTTATCTGCGCCGTAGACCTGTGAAAATCCGCGTCCTCTAAAAATTAAAATTATGCCCGTTGGCAATATAAGCGTTCCAACGCAGGAGCATTGGAACGAGAGGAAGTTGACTGAGCACTACAGAACTTTAAACCAAATTTAAAATCATTGCCAACAGCCCGGTGGGTAAGGTATAATTGGTTTGGTAGCTGCAAGAGTTATCCCTCAAATGTATTCCACAATCTAAAGTGTACTGATGGCACGACAAGATATTTTCTTCCACCCCACCGCCGGCGTATCGCCACAGGCTACTATTGGCGCCGGCACAAAAATATGGCAGCATGCCCAAGTCCGCAAAGGCGCAGCCATTGGTTCAAGCTGTATTCTTGGCAAGGGTGTTTACGTAGACTCTGGCGTCACTATTGGCAATAATGTCAAAATTCAAAACTACGTTTCCATCTACCACGGTGTCACCCTTGAAGATGGTGTATTTTGTGGCCCGCACTGCGTATTTACCAACGACAAATTACCTCGCGCTATCAACCCTGACGGCTCCTTAAAATCGGGCGACGATTGGACTGTGAGCAGAACCCTGGTGCGGCAGGGGGCTTCTATTGGCGCTAACGCCACAATTATCTGTGGAGTAACTATTGGCCGCTGGGCCATAATTGGGGCGGGCGCGGTAGTCACCAAAGATATCCCGGATTACGGGTTGGCAGCCGGCAATCCGGCCCGGTTACGTGGTTTTGTATGCGCCTGCGGAAAAGCATTAACCGTGCAAGATATTCAACAGCGGCAGGTTACAACCGTTTGCCGGGGATGCCGCCAAAAAACCATTATTCCGCTATCCGTCTGGGAGAGTATCCAAAAGTGATTCCTATTGCAAAGCCGCTTCTTGGTGATGAAGAAAAGCAAGCCGTACTGGACGTGTTAGACTCTGGAATGTTAGCTCAGGGACGGCGTGTGGCCACCTTTGAAGAAGCCTTTGCGAAGATGGCCGGGGTAAAATATGCTATCGCTACCTCCTCTGGGACCACAGCGTTGCACACGGCGCTTCTGGCAAAAGGTATTGGCCCGGGGGACGAGGTGATAACCTCGCCCTTCTCGTTTATTGCCTCAGCAAACACCATTTTGTACACCGGCGCAAAGCCCGTGTTTGCCGATATAAATCCTCAAACATTTAACATCGATCCCAACCTGGTTGAAGCTGCCATTACTCCGCAAACCAAAGCAATTATGCCGGTACATCTGTTTGGTCTGGCGGCAGACATGGCTTCGCTGTTAGAAATTGCTCGTAATCACAATCTTGTCATTGTTGAAGATGCTTGCCAGAGTCACGGGGCTGAATATCACGGCCAATCGGTGGGGAGCTTTGGCACGGGCTGTTTTTCGCTGTATCCAACCAAAAACATTACCTCCGGAGAAGGGGGGATGATTACCACCGATGAGGCCGGGGTGGCCCAAAAATGCCGTATCATTCGGCAGCATGGCATGGCCCGGCAATATTATCACGACGCACTGGGATTTAATTTTAGAATGACCGATGTTCATGCCGCTATTGGGCTGGCTCAACTGGATAAATTAAGCCGGTTTAATCAAACCAGGATTGATAACGCCACCCTGTTTAATAGCCGGTTGAAGTATGTAACCACGCCTCAAACTCCTGCGGGGTACCGCCACGTTTTTAACCAATACACTATCCGTGTGCCCAAGGACCGGCGGGATGTGTTACGCGATCATTTACAACACAACGGGGTAACTACGGGTATCTATTACCCTATACCTGTTCACCAACAACCCCTGTACACCACAACTCTGGGTTATACGGTCCACCTGCCTCATTCAGAAAAGGCATCTCAGGAGGTATTGTCATTGCCCGTCCACCCGGCGCTCAGCCCGAAAGATTTGCTGTTTATAATAAACGCCGTTAATGATTTTTTCCGGCAGGCAAATCATCTCTAACTTTTTTCTAATCATTCTCAGACACCATTTTCATTGATTTTTGTTAGACTCCATTAATAGTCGATCTTAACTCGGCAATGGGGCGTTGCCTCCTGTAATTAAAACACATTTTCCAGATAAAATATGGAGTGAAAGTTGCCGTGGAAAAACGTGATAAACCTTGCCATAATTTATCATTTTTCGACCGCGGGGATATCATTGATGATGATTATGAAAACAAATAAGCTGAACCCGGTAAGAGTAGGCGTTATAGGTACGGGGGCCATGGGACAACGGCACTGTCGTGTTTATTCTGGTCTTAGACACGTACAGTTGGCTGGAGTCTGTGATATTTCTGTTAAAAATGGGCAGCAGGCAGCCGGACAATATCAAGTGCCCTATTACAAAAGTATTGGCAATTTATTAGAACATGTCGATGCCGTCAGCCTGGCAGTGCCTACCCCCTTACATTTTGACCTTACCATGCGCTGCCTGCACGCCGGCATTCATGTGCTGGTAGAAAAGCCAATTACAGAAACCGTAGAACAGGCCGAACAATTGGTTAAAGCCGCCGAAGCCAGCCACCTGGTGCTTCAGGTGGGACATATCGAGCGCTTCAACCCGGCCTACATTGAGCTGCGAAACGTATTGGCTGAAATGAACGTGGCCGCTATCAATTTGCGGCGGTTAAGCTCATTTGAGTCCAGTAACACCGACGTCGATGTGCTGCTGGATCTGATGATCCACGATATAGACCTGGTTCTGGACCTTATCAATAAAGAGCCGGTGTCAATTGCCGCCCAGGGATTAGCCGCCTTTAACGGCGCTATTGACCATGCCATTGCCCAAATTTGTTTTGAACAAGGCCCGCTGGTAACCATAACCGCCTCGCGCCTGACCGAAGAAAAGGTGCGTTCCATTGAGGCAACCGCACTGGAAGCCTACGTGGTTAGCGATTTGCTCAGTAAAAATATCTTGATTCACCGGCGCACTTTTGGGGAATATCCGCTTCACAATCAACTTGGAGGCAAATACAGGCAGGAAAGTATTGTTGAAAGAATTCACGTGCCACACTACGAACCCCTGCGCATGGAACTGGAACATTTTATTGATTGTGTAAGTAAAGGCAACCCCCCCCAGGTTTCTGCCGGAGATGGGCTAAATGCTTTGCGTCTGGCCATGATTGTAAAAAATAATATGAAGAAACAATCCATGAAAAAAGCCTCACCTGAGGTAAGCACGCCAGACACACCACAGCCTGCTTTGGTGTTAAACTGATAGGCAGCTACTGTCGCGTTAAGGTTAAATTGATGGATTGGGGGGCAAAACCCGGCAGAAGAAATTAGCCAATGAATTGTAACTGGGAGAACGGAAATGGAACTGTCAATAATCATCCCTTGTCTCAATGAAGCAGACAATGTGCCCAAACTTCAAAATGAGTTATTTCCTGTAGTTGCAGCTTTGGCGCAATCCTGTTCCGTTGAAGTTATTTTTGTTGATGACGGCAGCACCGACAACACCTGGAACGCCCTTGTTAATACCTTTGGCGATGCAACTATTCCGGGCGTCTCGGTTAAATTTGAGCAGCATACTGTAAATCGAGGGCTGGGCGCGGCCATCCGTACCGGCTTTGCCGCCGCGCAAGGCAAAGTTGTTGTCACCACCGACAGCGATGGAACGTACAAATACTCCGAGATTCCCGCGCTGCTATCTTATCTCACCCCGGATATAGACCTGGTTACGGCCTCCCCCTACCACCCCGGCGGAGAGATAGTGGGTGTGCCGGCCTACCGTTTGGTACTGAGTAAAGGCTCTTCGCTGCTGTATCGCCTTATTGCCAATTGGAATGTGTACACCTACACGGCCTTGTTTCGGGCCTATCGACGCTCTGTAACGCTGGATGTCCCGTTTGAATCAAACGGCTTCCTGGCGGGCACCGAGTTGTTAATTAATGCCATGCGTATGGGCTACCGGGTGGCAGAATGCCCGGCCGCCCTACATTCAAGAGTTCATGGCCAGTCTAAGGCAAAAATTGCGCGAACCATTAAAGCCCACCTAAGCTTTCAAATACACATCTTGCTGCCATGGCATCCTTACGGCCTGACCCTAAAAGGGACAGGCGACAGCGTTTATCTTTACAACCGGTTTCAAAAACGGCTGTTTCCTTCTGAAGAAATTTTTCTTTCGCATGGATACAGTTGGGACCAAATTATTCAAGTTGATGATGATTATTTGGACAATCTTCCAGGCGGTTCTCCCATGTTTTTTAGAGAGGGAACCTTGCTTAAATCGGAAAGAAATGCCGTATACATTATCCAAGGCAAACAGAAACGCTGTTTTGCTTCTGCACCCGTTTTTGAAAAGCTGGGGTATCAAGGGGACAACGTTATGATTGTCCCCAACAGCGTTCTGGAAAATATCGAGTCCGGGGACGATATTACCAACACCGGCAGCCATCCCCATGGAACCCTCATAAAATCTCCGGCAGCCGATACCGTCTATCTGCTGGAAGACGGCAAAAAACGGCCTTTTGTTTCGGAACATGTTTTTCGATCGTGGAATTATCGATGGGAACAGATTGTTGTTGTTGAAAAAAATGAGTTGGAAAATTACCCAACCGGGCTGCCTGTAGTTCCTCAAAAGAGTATTTTTCAACACGAACAACAATTAGAAGGGGTTGAACATAATCAGGCAATGGAGGTAAAGCCGGTTAAAACGTTTCTGTCTACGTCATATTTTAAGTTAAATAAATATGCAAATGGACTGGTAAAAAAATTTTGGCCGCGCCAATTTCACGGCAATCAGAAGCCCAATTTTATTTCATAACACCCTGCATTGGAAAACACCTTCATGAAAATTATCTCTATCGTTGGCGCCCGCCCGGAGTTTATTCAGGCCACGCCAATTAGCCACGCCCTGCAAAAATTGCCCAATCACCGGGAAGTGCTGGTACACACGGGCCAACATTACGATTATTTGATGTCGCAAACTTTTTTTGACGAGCTGAACGTGCCGGCCCCCAACTATAATCTGGAAGTCGGATCGGGCTTGCACGGGCAGCAAACCGCCGAAATCCTGTCGCGAATGGAAGCTGTTTTTCTCAAAGAAAAACCGGACCTGGTCATTATCCGGGGCGATACCAACTCGACGCTGTCCGGTGCGCTGGCCGCCGGCAAATTGCATATTCCTGCGGCGCATATTGAAGCCGGAGAGCGCAGCTACAACCGGCACATGCCGGAAGAGATCAACCGGTTAGTAGCCGATTGCCTGGCCAACATACATTTTTGCGTAAGTCAGGCGGCTGTCCACCGCCTGGCCGCCGAAGGAATTTTTGAGTCGGTGCATGTGGTGGGTGATGTGATGCTGGATGTCATGCTTAAAAACCGAGCCTTGGCCCGGCAAAAGTCTGACATTCTGAATAAGCTTAAGCTCACAGCGGGCGCATATGCGCTGGTTACAATTCACCGGGCGGCTAATACAGACAATCCGGCCCATCTTAAACAGATTGTAACCGCCTTAAACAATGTCGCTGAGACCATTGTATTTCCCGCCCACCCGCGTACCAAAAAGGCATTAAACAAACTCGGCGTCCGGCTTGCGTCACACATAAAATTAATTGAGCCGGTGGGGTATTTTGATATGGTAACTCTGGAAGACGGGGCCAGGCTTATTGCCACAGATTCCGGGGGTGTGCAGCGTGAAGCCTATTTTTTAAGCATTCCGTGCCTGACCTTGCGAAACGAAACCGAATGGGTTGAAACGGTTTCTGCCGGCTGGAATAAACTGGTGGGGGCCGGCTGTGAGCAAATTCTTGATGCCTGGTCTAACTTTGCTCCACCCACAGAACATCCCCCCATTTTTGGCGATGGCACCGCCGGACACAAAATTGTTCAGCTTCTCACAACGCAAAACATAACGTTTGGTTAACTTAGGAATGAGAATTAATTAAGTTGTGCATTTGAGTAGTAAAAAAATGGTAAATGGTAGATTATAAATGGTGAATGGTAAATTATTGCCGGGAAAAGCTGTCTT
>CAYWSS010000175.1:0-9578 GCA_964460505.1 uncultured Caldilineaceae bacterium
GCGGTCAAGAGACCGGCCCGAGCGCGATTTTGACGGGTTCACTGAATTTGTACCTATATTCTGCTACTTCTGTTCTTGTTGTAGCCCGGTTTAGAACAGAATTGCCGGAATGATAGAATTTTGCCGGCGAAAAATATTAAATTTAGCAAAAAATCTCAAAAATTGACGGCTGGTTGCGGAATTCTTCAGGTCGCTCAAGACAGAAAGTGTTGCGGCCTGCTCCCCCATTTTAGAAAGATATTACACGCTCGTAGTCAGCCTCGAAGCGATAGCGGAGTGGCGTTAGACGACCGAAGGTCCACTGCGCTGCGTATCTGACTACGAACATTAAAGATTTTGGCTCTCTGGTAGTTTGCAGGATCGCTCTATAAAAAGCATATTATCTGCCACTGATTTCACTGATTTCGCTAATTTTTTATTTTTTCGTGTTAATTCGTGCAATCCGTGACAAATTCTTTACTTTAATCCTGCGAAATCCTGTAGAGCCAAGATTTTAGGGATGAATTGGCCCGCGTGTTGCAGCCCGGCAATCTTGTGGCCCTGGTTCAACCTTCCCGAACAGGTTCAACCGGCAGCAATATTTGAAACGTTGTTCCCCGGCCAACCTCGCTTTTGGCAGAGATGGTTCCCCCGTGAGCGTGGACAATGGCTTTGGCAATGGCCAGCCCCAACCCCGATTCCCCCCCGGTTTGGCGGCGCGATTTATCCACGCGATAAAAGCGATTAAAGATGTGCGGCAACTCATCAGCCGGAATCCCCTGCCCGGTATCTTTTACTTCTATCAAAATGTCGCTGCCCCGCGATTGCGCAGAAAGCGAGATTTTGCCCCCTTCGGGCGTGAAGCGCAGCGCGTTGCTGACCAGATTGCCCAACACCTGAACCAGCCGCTCCGGGTCCGCGCTGATATCCGGCAGCGTGTCGGACACAGCCTGGTCGAGCACAATCTGCTGCTGCTCCGCCTGATGGCGATGCGCCGCTGCCCCCCGGCTCAAAATTGCGGCGATGGAGACCGCTTGGCGGTTCAGTGGCAGTTCCCCGGCGTCGGCCAGCGACAGGGTGCGCAAATCATCCACCAGCCGTTTAAGCTGCTGGGCCTCATCGTACATGGTTTCAAAGCGCTCCGGCGTGGGTTGGAGGTCGCCGTCGCGCAGCGCCTCAATGTAGCCGGTAATGACCGACAGCGGGGTACGCAAATCGTGGGCAATATCGGCGGTCATTTGCCGCCGCAGTTGGTTGGCCTGATCCAAATCCCGGCTCATCTGGTTGAAAGATTCTGCCAGCAGGCCCAACTCGTCCTGCGAGCGAACCGGCACCTGCTGCCGCAGGTTGCCGCCGGCCATGGCTTTGGTGGCCACGGTAATCTCGCGCAGGGGCCGGGAAAAGGTGCGGGCAAAGAGAATGCCCAAAATCAACGCAATGGCAATGGCGCCCAACGCGGCAATGAACAAAGCGCGGTTGGTGCGGGCAAAATATTGCGCCTCCAGCGGGTTGCGAGACAAGCTTAAATCCATAGGCAACACTGTGCCAATCAGTTTGCCCTCAATTTCTAGAGGAGTCCCTCGCGCCAGAATATCTGCCGGAACCGGTTGGTTGGGGTTAAATCCTCCGGCGGGAACAACCACCTTCCCGCGAGCATCGGCCAATCCAAATCGAATAGGCGCTTCCTGTGGCGGGGGCGGGGGTGGCAGTCCTTTCTCCCCCCCGCGAGAACCATTGTCCGGTTTTGGGGGAGGCGGCGGCCACCGATTTCCGGGCGCAAACTGCCTGGATACGCCCTGCAAGGAACCGGCGATTTGGTAATAGTTAGTGACTTCATCAATGAAATTGCTCCTGGCCTGCAATTCGGCCAGCCGGTCAAACTCCCTCTCGGTGATGAGGCGGGAGGAGAGAGCCACCAGGGCCACACCCACCAGACTGACCAGCAAAAAAGCCAGTGTCAACTTAAACGCCAACGTGCGCACCATCAATTATTCTCCACTATCAAGGTCTGAGGCAAAACGATAGCCCACGCCAAAAACAGTTTCAATGTAACGCGGGTTTGAAGCGTCCGGCTCGATTTTTGAGCGCAGATTTCGCACGTGAACATCAACGGTGCGCTCCACCCAGGCCGAACCCTGCAACTGGTCCAGCAAATCCTGCCGGGAAAAGGCCCGCCCTGGCGATGCCATAAAAATTGCCAGCAGTTCAAATTCTGAGGGGGTCAGGCTGACTGCGGAATTGCCAACTGTCACCACCCGGCTGTTGCGATCAAGGGTAATGTTGGCCGCCCGCACCACATTGGCCGCGCCCGGCTCCTTTTCAGCCCGGCGCAGCACCGCCCGAATCCGGGCCAGCATCTCCCGCATGCCAAACGGTTTGGTGATGTAATCGTCGGCGCCCAGTTCCAATCCCAACACCTTGTCTGATTCTTCCAGCTTGGCGGTGAGCAGGATAATGGGCGTATTGGCCTCTTTACGGTACAGCGGGATAAATTCGTAGCCGCTCAGTTCGGGCATCATAATATCCAGCAAGATCAAGTCCGGCCTCTCGTGCCGAGCCACAAAAATGGCTTCGCGGCCGTTCTCTGCCGTCACCACCCGGTATCCTTTTTCCTGCAAATAATCTCTGACCAACACGCGCATACCGGCTTTGTCATCGACGACTAAAATTGTTTTTGGCATACGTTCCTCGCTTTCGTACCTGTTTGTCCACGACACCTTAACTCAGGGAGTAGGGAAAAAATCTCTTCTCCTGCTTCCTTACGTATCTGGAGAGAAACGGTTGATAATTCCAATTGATGGTTGGCAAAGCAACGCCTTCTTGAGCACCTTTATCTTTCTGGCGATTGAAAAATTTGTCAAACAATGATGACCTGTGTGGCAGAAGATTGTTTGAACTGATTTACGCAAAACAGCTCCCCGGAGAAATTATCCGGAGAGCTTGATTAAGTTATTTCATTAGTTGCTGCAAAAACCTACTGCCCACGGGGGCCGGCGCCCTCGCCCGGACCGCGTTCGGGTCTTTCGTCGCCGGCAAACACGCGGTCGGCAGTGACCACACCGTCATCATCTTTTTCGCCGTGAGCGCCCACAAACATCCCTACTGAAATGTCGGACAGGCTGCCGGCTTTGCCGTTTACTTCAAATTCGGTGTCGGCGGTGGTGACGATGGTTGCTTCGCCGCGCGGGTTTTCTACGGTAATGGTGCTGCCGCTAATTCCGGTCACTTCACCACCGGCTCCACGCCCGCGCCGGCCACCTTCCGGGCGTTCTGGTTTTTCGTCGCCGGCAAACACGCGGTCGGCAGTGACCACACCGTCATCATCTTTTTCGCCGTGAGCGCCCACAAACATCCCTACTGAAATGTCGGACAGGCTGCCGGCTTTGCCGTTTACTTCAAATTCGGTGTCGGCGGTGGTAATGATGGTGACTTCGCCATGCGGATTTTCTGCCGTAATTGTGTTGCCATCAATGGCGGTCACTTCGCCGCCGCCGCCGGGGCCGCAGCCGCCCGGCCCGCCTCGTCTGCCTTCAGGCCCACCCGAAGCGGCAAACGCTGCGGTTGCCCCGGCCATCATTGCTATTGCCAATACTGCAAAAAGTAAGATTGTAATTGTACGTTTCATTTTATTTTCTCCATTTTTTTCATTGATTGTTTTTTGTTGGTATTCGTTGCGGCAGTCCCTCTCCCCTGAAATTACTGCACAAATCAATCACTTCATCAGAACCTCCTCAACGTTAATTGTGGTCAATATATCAAAAAGATGTTCAGGAGTTGTTAAGATGGTGCGGAGATTTGGTAAAGTTTTAATTTATTTTGTGGAATGTTGCCAACTACACGGATAATCACCAAAAGTCAGAAATTTCGCTCTTGACAAAAAAAATCATATACAGTATACTGTATACAGTATACAAAACCTCAACTCCTGAAATAATATTCTTTCCAAAAACTAACAAGGTGATTAATGTACAACAACGTCCTGGCTCCAATATCTACACAGAACACGCTGGCAGATATTGTTACCGAGCGCATCCGCGAAGCCATTATCAGAGGTAACCTGAAACCGGGCGAACGGTTGACGGAACCATCGCTGGCTGCAGAGTTGGGCGTTAGCCGTAGCCCCGTCCGTGAGGCACTGGTTCGGCTGGAGACCGAACATCTCGTCTGGCGCGAATCGAAACGTGGTTTTTTTGTGTGGTCTCCGGTTCCATCTGATGTTGATGAAATTTTAAACATTCGGGTAATGATGGAATCGCTGGCTGCGGATCTGGTCATTGACAAGTTAACAGATGAAGATTTTGCCAACCTTGAAGATATGTTTGAGCATCAACGGGAGTTAATTGAAGCCAACGGGCATATGCGCTTAACCAAAGAGGATCGTCGTTTTCACGATTATTTTATACACCGTTCACAAAACAAGCGTTTGTTGGTTTTATGGGGTCAGGTAATGAGCCAGTGGGAGGTGTTAACCTACCGACGAATGGTGTATTTCTCATCTGTGCCGGACACGGTGCTTTCCGACCATCGGAATATCATCGATTTAATGAAAGCCAAAGATCTGAATGGGGTTGTGGCGCTTCATCGCGAGATAAACCAGCGGGTTGCCGGGGGAATGAAAGAGATTTTGGAGCATCCTCCGGAGACGTAAGCGTTCTGGAAGATTCTTCTTGAGCAAATAAAAAGGAGATACCGACAGTCTTTGGCGAGAAGCGGTACCTCCTGATGTAAGACAAAGTGAATAGCGCCTGCTTTCTGCATTAGCTGCATGGAAGCATACTATTGCCTTGCCTCTTTTGATTATACCGTAACTGAAATTAAATGGCGAAATATCTGTAGCACCACCCAAATTCAACTGCCACTGCAAAGGAGAAGCGTGTGAACATTAAATATTCAGTTATCCTTGGCTTTATGGGACAACTCAACGACCGTTTTAGCACCTACAATGAACCCAGAGATTTGGCCGGCAAAATTACCGAGGCGGCCAAGGTTGAGGGAGCAACCGGCGTTGAACCGGTTTATCCGCAGGATATTCGGGGAATGAGCCTTGATTCGCTCAACCAAATATTAGCCGAAAACAATATAGCAGCCTCTTCTGTAAATGTTAACATTAAGGGAGAGCCAAAATTTCATCAAGGGGCCTTAACCTCAATAGACCCGGTCATTCGGGCCGAAGCTGTTCAATATGTAAAAAGCGGAATGGATTGGGCGGCGGACCTTGGCGTCAATCTGGTCACCGTCTGTCCCCTGGCAGATGGGCACGACTACCCCTTTGAAATTAATTATACCCAGGCCTGGAACTGGATGGTAGATGGCCTGGGCGAAGCCGCCGCCCACCGCCCGGATGTAAAACTGAGCGTGGAGTACAAGCAAAGTGAGCCCCGAGCAAAAGTGATTGTGCCTAATGCCGGCGTTGTTTTGCACCTGTGTGACCAAATTGGTTTGGATAACGTGGGGTTAACCGTAGATACCGGCCACGCCCTTTATACCGGAGAATCACCGGCTCAGGCAATTAGTATGGCTGCCAATGCCAATCGCCTGTTTTTGGTTCATATTAATGATAACTACCGTAATTGGGACTGGGATTTAATGCCCGGCACGGTTAACTACTGGGACTGGGTAGAAACCATGCTGGTGCTGGATGAAGCTGGATACGATGGCTGGCTGGTTTCCGATGTTTTCCCATCGCGCACAGACCCGGTTGAGACATTCTCTGCCGGCTACCGGACAATTCAGTACACACTGAAACTGCTTGACAGGTTTGGGCGCAAAAGACTTTGTGAGATGACCAACCAGCGCAAGGTTATTCAAATCTTCGACGAGTTCCAGAGCTTTTTGCTCAACGGAGCCAGTGATTAACAGACGCCGCAGATAGCTGGCCTGTCTACCACCGGAGCAAACCCTCACCCGCCAACCCTGCGGCTGTTGCAAATAAATTATGGGGAAAGGAGGAGCAACAGAAAAAAACGGTTTTTAAGAGAGAGGGATTTTCCCAAGTAACATTCAGACATTGTTATTGAAGTTTTCTTATCCGTTCAATGATGAATATAAGGAGGAAATAGTGACTAAGAAAGAATTGATTTATAAATCTATTTCTCGCCGCGAAGTTTTGCGGGCAATGGCGCTTGGAGGTGCCGGGTTGGTAGCCACCGCGTGCGGTGCCGCCGTTACCCCCGAGATTGTTGAGAAAATTGTAACTGTTGAGGTTGAAAAAGAAGTTGCAAAAGAGGTATTGGTAACCCCTACCGCCGCCGCCATGGCAACCTACCCCGGCGCAAATATCGAAATGATTATGCGGCGCAGCTTTATTCCTGAAATGAACGCCATTCAGGAAAATCAAATTGCGCAATGGGCCGCCGCCCACGAAGCTTCTGCAGAATCCACCTTTGCCAAAGAGTGGCGCGAGTTGATAGCCGCGACGGTTGAAACTCAATCGGGTGGTGACATTGCCGAACCCTTCCAGCAAGGCGCTCACATTTACGGCGAAAATCTGGTTGACCTGAGCGAGCTGGCCGAAGAGTTGGGTAAAAAGTACGGCGGCTGGTATGAAGTAGGTAAACAGTCGGCCATTGTAGACGGCGTCTGGCGAGCCATCCCCCGCGCTTACACGGCCCACGCCTTTAATTACCGTGCAGATGTTTTCTCCGAAGTGGGATACGATACATTCCCGGTAACATACGACGACTATCTGGCCGCCGCCACCAAGATATTCGAAGCCAAACTACCGCCGGTTGGCAACTCCATTAGCCAGGCCGGCCCCAACGACTCGGCCAGCTTCTGCTACTCCATACTCTGGTCCTACGGCGCTACAGAAGTTGAAGAAGACGGCAAAACCGTAGCCATTAACAGCGATGCCACCCGCGCAGCGTTAGCCTACGCTCAGGAATTAGCCAAAGTGTCCGCCGCCGACATCACCGCTTATGATGAAGGCTCTAACAACCGCAACTTCCTGGCCGGCGATATCTCTTGTACCCAAAACGCCACCAGCATCTACTGGGCGGCCCAATCTCAGGCACCGGACATTGCCAAAGCTATGAACCACGCCCGCTACCCGGAAGGGCCAAATGGTCACCAGCAACTGGTAGAAATGAACCTGCTGTCTGTGTTTGACTTTAGCCCTAACAAAGAGGCATCGGTAGCGCTGGTAGAGTGGCTCATGCAAGAAGCCCAGTTAGCGCCATTGGCTCAGGTTGGCATCACTTTTTACACCCCGCTGCTAACTGCGTATGACGATATGCCGCAAATGCCATGGAACATCGACCCGAAATTGGCTCCCCTTAAAGGGCTGGCCTATTCCGGCCATTTACCGGGCTGGCCCGGACCCCCTTCCCGCCAATCTGCGGAAGCCTACGCCAACCAAACGCTGGTAAACATGTTTGCCCGTGTTGTTACCGGCGAAGCCGGCATTGAAGAAGCCGTTAAGGTTGCCGAAGAGGAACTCAAGGGCGTCTACGCCATCTAAAAACGCAATCTGCCCGCAGAAATATTACAAACATCTTCCCCGGCTCGTGGTTATTGGGCCGGGGAAGGTTTAAGGAGTTGTTGGAATATATGAGTAGTGTACCAATGAACAAGACTCCAGCATTACCCCAAGCCAGTCTCTGGCACCGAATAAAATATCGCGGGTCAATACTGCTTGAGCATGAAGCCTCGTTGGGCTATCTGCTGCTGATACCCTTGCTGGTCGTGGTTATTGGGTTAATCGGCTACCCCTTTGTTTTATCACTCTACTTCAGTTTAACCGACAAGGTTCTGGCAAAAAGCGAGTTTGGTTTTGTTGGGTTGGCAAATTATATCGATTTGCTGGATGACCCTATCTTTCATCGCACCGTCTGGAATACTTTTAACTATACTGTTACCGCCGTCTTTTTTAAGATGGCCCTGGGCCTGATTATGGCCCTGACCCTCAACGAAATCAAGCGGATGCGCCGCTTTTGGCGAGCGGCGTTTCTGTTACCATGGGTGGTGCCTTCTTCTCTAAGTGTCCTGGCCTGGGTCTGGATGTTCGACTCACAGGCCAGCATCATCACCTATTTTCTAAATCTAATCGGCCTGGTTAACGGCAAAATACCGTGGCTGGGGACACCCACACTGGCTATGGCCGCCGTACAAACCGTAAATATCTGGCGAGGCGTCCCCTTCTTTGGAATGATACTGCTGGCCGGGTTGGTCACCGTTCCGCAGTCATTGTACGAGGCGGCCACGGTTGATGGCGCCAACGCCATCCAACGGTTTAAAACCATTACCCTGCCCCATATTATGCCAATCTTAATTGTATCCACCTTGTTTTCCTTTGTTCGTACGCTGGGCGACTTCCAGATTGTCTGGATTTTAACCAAGGGCGGCCCCATCAACAGTACCCACCTGATTGCCACCCTGGCCTTCCGGTCTGCTATTCAAGGCGCAGACCTGGCCAAAGGCTCGGCCATTGCGGCCTTTTTGTTCCCCTTTCTGGTCATTATCATTGCTATGCAAGTGCGCTACCTGCGACGAGAGGATTGAGATATGACAACCCAAGCCACAATCCAAAATTCCGGCTTCGACTTAAAAACAAAACTTTATCGCTGGCAGGTTGGCAAAAAAACCGCTTTAGCCGCAGCAATGTTGCTATTTATTGTATTCTTGTTGTTCCCCTTCTTCTGGATGCTCCTGACATCTGTCAGGCCAGACCAGGATTTCTTACGAATGAGCCGGGAACCCTTTAGCATCTCCGGCGTAACATTTGACCATTACATCTTTTTACTGACAGAAACCAAGTTTGTGCGCTGGTTGTGGAACAGTTTTTTTGTGGCTTCTATTGCCTCGGCTATTGCTATTTTTATTGGCTTGCTGGCCGCATACAGTTTAGGAAAATTGCGCTACAAAGGCGGCGGCCTGGCCGCGTTAGTGGTGTTTGTAACCTACCTGGTTCCACCGGCCCTGCTCTTTATCCCGCTCAATTCGGTGGTCCACTCGTTAGGCTTGTCAAACTCCCTGTGGGCGCTTATTGTTACTTATCTGACCTTTATGATTCCTTTTATTGCCTGGATGCTATCCAGCTACTTTAAGGGACTCCCCAAAGAGCTATCCGATGCCGCCCGCATTGATGGCGCCAGCCGTATTCAGGCCATGGTTATGATAGACATACCGCTGGTTTTGCCGGGTATCATCTCTGTCTTCTTCTTTGCCTTCACCCTCTCCTGGCAGGAATATTTGTATGCGCTTACCTTCCTGCGCACCGAGTCGAAATTCCCTATTGCGCTGGGGGTGGTCAGCACCCTGCAAGTAGGCGACATCTTTGTGTGGGGGCCTATGATGGCCGGCGCCGTCCTCGGTTCAATTCCGGTGGTCATTATTTACACCTTCCTTATGGATTACTATCTGGCCGGGCTTACCGCCGGGGCCGTTAAAGGATAATCCCATGCGCGCCGCACTCCTGGATAACCAACATCGGCTAAAAATTATTGACGACGGCACCCCCTCTCTTCCAGACAACTTACCAGATGCAGCTACTTGTCCAAAATTCAAAGCTATTCTTTCTAGAGGCACAGATAAACCAGCGGATACGTCCCCTAAAGACTTTAATGTACGCAGCACCTTCTCAGTCTCGATACCCTATTGCT
>CAYWSS010000176.1:0-9575 GCA_964460505.1 uncultured Caldilineaceae bacterium
ATTTAGCCGGGCGGCTTTAGCCCCAGGCGTTTACCACGGTTTAATGCAGTTGTACTGCAAAATTCGCGATTATATTTTTCCCTTTTGTAAGTCTGGTTGCTGCCAAATTTATCGGGTATCCGTTAGCGAGAATTCGAAGTAGCACGCCGGGATTACCAACCGGGCGAATGTAGAAACGTAGAAATGCAAATGTTGTCGAGGGGCGGCACTTGTGGCATACTCTGAAATAAGGAATGAGGATTAATTAACTGTCCCATTTCTGCGTATTTCGTATTACACACTGCGTATTATTTCCTCGTCTACGTGATAAGCAATACGCAGTACGCAATATTGTGACATTTTCAAGTGAGACAGTCATTTAATCCCTGTTCCAAAATATATCGTCCGTGCCAGTTAAAGCGCGAAACTTATCCCAAATATTACCCAAATTATCCCAAGTTATCCCAAATGAATCCCAATTTAATTATCCATAATGCCAAGATATACACTGTAGCTTCAGCCCATCCTTGGGCCGAAGCGGTAGCCTGTGCCGGCGGTCAAATAGTTGCCGCCGGCAGTAACAATGAAATTCTCAATTTGGCCGGGCCCGGCACTCACGCCATTAACGCAGAAGGCCGATTACTGCTGCCGGGCCTCATTGACGCCCACGTTCACTTTTTGCAGTACGCTGTCCGCAACCACCAGGTTAGCCTCTTTGGCAGCACTGATTTTGAGGAAGTTCGCCGCCGGGTGCAGGAAGCAGTACGGCAGGTGCAGCCCAATCAATGGGTGCAGGGCTGGGGCTGGGACGAGCATCGCTGGGATGTGCAACCCACTGCCGCTTTGCTGGATGAAATTGCGCCGGATACGCCGATGGTACTGGCCCGGGTGGATATGCATACCTGGTGGGCAAACAGCGCCGCCTTGAAACAGGCCGGCATCACCCGGGAAACACCCGATCCCCCCGAAAGCCGCATTGAACGGGATGCTGAGGGCAATCCCACCGGTATTTTCCGGGAATGGGGGGCCATTGCCCTGATACAGCAGCACATCCCCAAGCCGGAAACCGACACATTGTACAGGTGGATGAAAGAGGCAATGGGCAAAGCCCACGCTCTGGGATTGACCGGTATTCACGATCAGCGGGTGGAAAACGAAGGATGGCGGTCATTTAGCTTGTGGCAAACATTGCGCCGGCAGAACAAGCTCGATTTACGGGTACATATGAACATTGCCGCTGATTTTTTGCCCCAGGTATCCACACTGGGATTAAAACCCGGCTTTGGCGATGACCGGTTGTGGATTGGACACGCCAAGGCATTTGCCGACGGCACCATGGGTTCGCAAACAGCCTGGATGGTGGAGCCGTTTGAAGGAAAGACAGATAATCTGGGAATTGTGGTAACCTCACCGGAAGAGTTGAGTAAACTGGCCGGTCAGGCCAGGCGGGCCGGTTTTTCGATGTCCGTTCACGCCATTGGAGATCGAGCGGTGCGGGAAGTAGCCGGTGTCCTGAGCGAGTTTCCCCCCGATGTTGCGGCCGGGCAACTCCCCCACCGCATTGAGCACGTTCAAGTAATTCACCCCGACGATCTCAACTTATTGAGCAAGCACGGTATTTTCGCTTCAATGCAGCCGGTTCACCTGCAATTGGATTGGCGCACCGCCGGCACGGTCTGGGGCGCGCGCGCCCGCTACACCTATGCGTTTCAATCGTTACTTAAACAGGGTACGCCATTGGCCTTCGGTTCAGATGCGCCGGTGGCCCCCATCAACCCGATGTTGGGGTTCTATGCGGCGCTCACCCGCCAGGATACGGAAGCGCAGCCGGAAAACGGCTGGTATCCAACAGAGCGCATCAATCTTGAAACGGTCATTCACGCTTACACCATGGGGCCGGCTCAACTGGCCGGTAAATCCCATCTCCAGGGTTCTATCAGCGCCGGCAAGTGGGCTGATATGATTATTCTCAATCAAGATTTGTTTGAGATTCCTCCGGCAGAAATTCTCAATACACAAGTTGACATGACCATTTTCAACGGAGATGTTGTATTTTCCCGATAAATTTGATTTCCCTCATCACTTCTCCAATCAGGCTACCAACTTAAGCCACGACACTTGCAGGACAAGCCAACAGCGGGTCTTTGGTATTTTCCGTGGTGTAGCGGCAGGTCTTGTGCCTGCCTTGGGCGACCACAAGGGTGCGCCACTACATATTGGGGTACGCCACGGCAATTCCTAAAAAGGCCCAACAGCTTATCCTACAAAATTTTTATCTCGCCTTAAGTGGATAGCCTCCAATCATAGCAAAAATCAATTTGACATTTTAAGGATAGTTTAAATGAGTAGACCCTTACCTGAATTAAATCCCATTCCAGATGACATTGAAGCGCATATCAAAGGGTTACTGCAAGCCCCCCACGATCCGGCAGTTGGAGAATGGTTGCTGAAGCTTATTCAAGCCAGCAGCCACATGAATACCGGCGATGATTTGCGCTGGCGCGTTATGTGCATTGTCTGGCTGGCCATGGAATACGACACCGATGCCGCCTGGACCTACATGCAATGGTTAAATATGCGTGAACCGGTGATGTCCGGCCACCTCAGCGAAATTTTAATTGAGGCTGTAGACCATCTGGAGGCGCACGTTCAAATAGCTAATTGGCTGGCCCAAACCGGGGATGCGCGATTGCAGCAATTCTTTAAAGATTTTGCACCCATCCCCGCCCAGCGCAAGCTGCGCCCGCTCATCACCACCCTGTTGCTGCAACCGGACCGCCCCGAGGTTGGTATCTGGCTGGAAACATTTTGCCGGGGCACAGAACACAACGACGGGGTCTACCTTCGCCCGTGGCGATTGTTGGCCGCCGCGTGGTACGCGGCCAGCTTCAATTCCTCTCTGGGCCTGCATTACCTGCAATCGCTCACAGAGGGGGCATCCACACTGTCAAACGCCGATAACAAACTGTTAATGGATGCCGCCACCGGCACCAACGGCCTGACAACCATGATTCAGATGATTGCCGGCTGCTCTGACCCGGCTGTAAAAACAATGCTGCAGAGCTTTGGCCACCCCGATTTAAACACCGTAGCGGATGCCATTTTGCTCAACGCGCCCGATTATGGCCACCTGGCAGACGCGGCCAACCATGTTGCCACCGACGTTGACAGCTTCCAACGTACGCTGGAAATTCTGCAACAGGCAGAAATATCGCCCAAATCGGGTAGGATACTGGATTTGGCTTGCAGCGTGTTGGCTCAACAATCGCTGCTGCTCAGTTCTGCCGGGTACAAAATAGTGGCGGTCGATTTAGATATCCCGCCGGCGTATCTGCCCGTGTCCGGGGCCAAACAGTGGTTTAAGCGGCGAAATCACGTGAAAGCGTGGAAGGAAGCAACCTCAGCCTACTATCAGGCGCTGGAACAGCAGCATGGAGCATCGTTAAAATGGAACAGCACCAAAATAAAACTGGCCGATCTGACTCAACTGGATGAATCCGACGCCGCTTTTGAAGCTGTTGTCTGTCTGAACCATTTGCACCACGCGCCGGATGTAAAAAATCTACTTGCCGAAGCAGCGCGGGTGCTAAAATCCGGGGGGCTGTTCGTGGGCAATATTCGTCCCTTTGCCGGATTTGGTGGCGCTTTTCAGATAAATCCGGACGCGCCCTGGAACCATTTGCGCCACAATCACTTTTCTGCCACCGCCCCTCTACCCCTTAACAAATGGCGAGAAACTCAATTTAAAGAAACAATCGAGCGCTACTTTGCCGTCAATCAATGGCAGCCCGAAATTGACCCCCGGACCGTAAGGCTGCTAACCCCTCAAATCCGGGCCGAACTGGCTGAATATTCAAAACAAGAGTTAACCTGCAAGCAAATTCTTGTCGTTGCCAGAAAAAGGTAACGCACAAGTATCGCCCCATCTTTCGTTTTAGAAAAAGGCCGCTTGCCGCCTGGATGCAAGTGACCTTTTTTATTGGCCCGCCAACCCAATTTTAAAAGACGGCATCGTTTCAACCTATCCAAATAATAGGTTTACACGTTCACTCCAAAAATCAGGTATATAAGAGACTTAATCCGTTCATTCCGCCGTAGGTCCTGCTCTGAACTGACCGCAAATAAGAGCAGGGCCTACGGCAGAATGACAGGATTTTGATGACGAAAAGTGTAAACCGAACTCTGGCCTCACTTCAGGCCAAATGAAACGATGCCCAAAAGACATTAGAATTGTTCCCAAATAAAGTGGCCGGCACTTAAAATATAGGTAACCGTTCAGCCCCCTACCAGAATTATGTCATTTCCGCATGCTTTTAGCGGGAATCTATGCATGCAGTCTGTGGATTCCCGCTTAATACGTGCGGGAATGACAGGGGGCTGAATGGTTACAAATATAGAGTACCGGTCACTTTAATTTACCTGATGACCTTTGCGGTATTGCCTGTTTTTAAAAAAGTGCCAAAAAGCCAGATTTATTTACTTGTTTTTTATGGAGAAACTGATGTAACCTGCCGATAAATAAAATAAGGCAACTGGTCTTTGCAAAAAACAGGCCGGTTGCCCGGAGAACGCTGAACATTTCATGCAATAAATACGGAGCGAAAAAGATGGCTACTGACCCCATCAAAATATTATACGTTCAAGATTCTGCATCTACCACAAATTCCTGGCCGGACATGGTAGATAAATTGGGCCGCGAAGATTTTGAAGTGACCACAGCAAAAGAGCAGTCAATCCTGGCCGGAAAAGTTGTCGCCCGGCGATTTGATGTAGCATTGCTGCAAAATGTTGGGCCATTGGGGGCATTTACCCAATTACGCACGCAAAGACCCGGCTTGCCCATCATTATTTTGGCCGACAACAATAACGAGGAACTGGCTCTGCGCTCGCTGCAAGCCGGGGCGCAGGATTTTTTGGTGTTCAATCAAACTTCTGCCACAAGGTTACGACAGGCCATAAAATTTTCAATTGAACGTAAGCTGGCGCACTCTCCAATCAGAGAAAGCGAAGAACGTTACCGCTCGATGTTTAAAAACGCCAGAGATGTGGTCTACATTACCAATTGTGACGGCAAGTTTGTTGATATTAATCGAACCGCCTTGCAGTTGTTTGGTTACACCCGGCCCGAAATGATACGGATGAATATAAAAAACCTGTTTACCAATCAGGACAATTATCACAACCTGGAGCAGGTTATTGCCAAAAAAGGCGCAATCAAGGATTATGAGGTAAAATTGGTCAGGAAAGACGGCACAAAAATGTACTGCCTGCTAAACCTGGCCGCTCGATATGCTAAAGACAACAGCTTGCTGGAATATCATGGCATCATCCGGGATATTACCCACCGCAGAACTCTGGAAGAAACCTGGCGTCACTACGAATTTATTGTCAACAACTCCAAAGAATTTATGACATTGATGAACCGTGACTACGTTTACGAGGCCGTTAATGAATCGTACTGTAGAGCGCACGGAAAATCCAGAGATGGAATTGTGGGCAAAACAGTCGGTCAGGTTTGGGGAGAAGGTGTATATTTAGAAAGAATCAAAGAAACTCTGGATCAATGTTTTGCCGGCGAAGAGGTGTATTTTCAGGGATGGCTGGGCTTTGCCGCTCTGGGCGAGCGCTACATGCACGTAACCTACTACCCCTACCACAACGCCGATGGTCTGGTAACGCACATTGTGGTAGTATCCAGAGACGTAACTGCCCAAAAACAGGCCGAGGCCGCCCTCAACGAAGCCTCTGCCCGCAACGAGCAACTACTGGCCTCAATCCCTTCCATTCTGATTACCGTTAATTCTGATGACGAAATTACTCACCTGAACAAACCCGCCGAAACGGTGTTGGGGGTTTCTGCCAAAGATGTGGTGGGCAAACCGCTGCTTGATTGCGGTATTCCGTGGGATTGGTTTGAGTTACTGCCCCTGATAAAAGAAGGCCGGCAGGGGATGAAATCAACCTCGCTGAATGATGTAAAATATACCCGCCTTGATGGTAAAGAATGTTTTCTTAATATCACCGTTAATCCTTTTGTGGGAGAATCAAATAAACAAGCGGGCATTCTGATTATTGGACGGGACTTTACCAAACGAAAAATTCTGGAAAGCCAACTTAGTCAGGCCCAAAAACTGGAATCAATTGGACAACTGGCCGCCGGCGTGGCTCACGAGATTAACACCCCCACTCAATATGTGGGCGACAACATTCGCTTTCTGCAGGAAGCGTTTACCGATATGTCTGACCTGCTGGGCCATTACGATGATTTATTAGCCGCAGCCAAAGCTAACAAGGTTAAACCAGAGCTGATAACCCAAATTGAAGAAGCTCAGGACGATGCGGATGTGGAGTTTCTGGTAGAAGAAATTCCTGCCGCCATCGAACAATCCCTGGAGGGGGTAGAGCGCGTATCGGGTATTGTGCGGGCTATGAAAGAATTCTCGCACCCCGGCGTAGAGCAAAAAACAGCCATCGATATAAACAAGGCCATAGAAAGCACCATTACCGTAGCTCGTAATGAATGGAAATATGTGGCCGAAATGAAAACAGAATTTGACACTTCTCTGCCCCCGGTGCCCTGTCTCCCCAGCGAATTTAATCAGGCGATATTGAATATGATTATCAACGCCACCCACGCCATTGATGATATTCCGGGAGATGGCAACGGCACAAAAGGAACCATTACGGTTCAAACCCGCCGCGACGACACGTGGGTGGAAATCAGCATTGCCGATACCGGCACCGGCATTCCGGAAGCAGCCCGTTCTAAAATATTTGACCACTTTTTTACCACCAAAGAGGTTGGCAAGGGTACCGGCCAGGGCTTGTCAATTGCCCACGGGGTAATTGTAGATAAGCATGGCGGCACCATTAATTTTGAATCTGAAACCAACAAGGGCACCACCTTCTTCATTCGATTACCGCTTGACCCCGAAGCCTCCAATGGAGATTCACGTGCCGGATAAAAAACGTATCCTGTTTGTTGATGACGAATCTAATATTTTGTCCGGTCTGCGCAGAATGTTGCGCAGCATGCGTCGCCAATGGGAAATGAAGTTTGCCCTGAGTGGCCCGGATGCCCTGGAACAACTGGCGCAGTACCCCTTTGATGTGGTGGTTACCGATATGCGCATGCCCGGCATGAATGGCGCTCAACTGCTCAAGGAAGTGATGGCCCGTTACCCCAAACCCGTGCGTATTGTATTATCCGGCCAAGCCGAGCGAGAGGCAATTTTAGGCGCGGTGGGGCCAATTCACCAATACCTCTCAAAACCATGCGCTGCGGAAACCTTAAAAACAACGTTAATTCGCGCCTGCAACCTTGATTACCGCCTGGCCGATGAAGATTTAAAGCGGTATATTTCTCAAATGGAAACCCTGCCCAGTTTGCCGTCTGTGTACGATAAAGTAGTGAACGAGTTGCAATCGCCGGAGACATCGGCCCAGGATTTGGGGCATCTGATTTCGCAAGATATGGGAATGAGCGCCAAAGTGTTGCAGTTGGTCAACTCTGCATTTTTTGGGTTGCGGCCGCATGTGCCTCATCCCACAGAAGCGGTAATTCTTTTAGGGTTGGATACCCTGAAATTATTAGGGCTTTCCACGCAGGTTTTCTCAGAATTTGCTCCACTCGACGTGGAAGGACTGTCACTCAACGGTTTTTGGAACCACAGCGTAGCGGTTGGAAAGCTTGCTCAAAAAATTGCGCAGGTTGAAAATGTTGAGCAAAGAGAAATTGATTACGCCTACACCGCCGGTTTACTGCACGATGTCGGCAAGCTGGTGCTGGCCATGCATAACCCCAAAAAATATACAGGTGCCATAGAACTTGCATCAACCCAAAATCTTGCTTTAACGGAAGCAGAAGGTAACATATTTAAGACAGCCACACACGCCGAAGCCGGCGCATATTTGATGGATTTGTGGGGCTTGCCGGAGCCAATTGTTGAAACCCTGATGTACCACCATCAGCCGGAAAAATATCCTGACCAAAAATTTAGTTGCGTCACGGCGGTGCATGTGGCCGATGCCCTGGTATCTCAATTATCTCCCGCTCACAAAACCGGCGCATCACCACTAATCAATCAAACCTATCTGGCAAAATTGGGACTGACCGGCCATTTACCCAAATGGAAAAAACTCTGCGCAGAAGCAGTAGATGAGGATGCTAAATGAACGAAAAAATCCTGTTTGTTGACGATGACTCAAATTTACTGGCCGGCATTAAACGCCGCCTGCGGAAAAAATTTGATGTTGCCGTAGCCGTAGGGCCGGAATTTGGGCTTGAGGTTATTAACAGCGCCGGCCCATTTGCCGTAATTGTGGCCGATATGAGAATGCCCGGTATGAACGGCATTGAGTTTTTAACAGAGGTACGGGCCAATAACAGCGATACCGTGCGCATGATGCTCACCGGCAATGCCGACCTGCAAACCGCTATCGATGCGGTTAATGAGGGCAACATCTTCCGTTTTCTCACCAAACCGTGCCCGCAGGAAGTGATGGTCAATGCGCTCAATGCCGGCCTGGAACAATATCGCCTGATTACTTCTGAAAGAGAACTGCTGGAAAAAACCTTGATGGGCAGTCTCAAAATGCTCAGCGAAATTCTGAGCCTGGTCAACCCGCTGGCATTTAGCCGGGCCACCCGGGTGCGGCGCTACGTACAACACATTGGGGTTAGAAGACAATCTCCCGGAAACTGGTGGCAGTTTGAAGTAGCAGCACTGCTGTCTCAAATTGGGTGCGTCACGCTCACCGCCGATTTGTTGGACAAAGTTTACGCCATGGCCCAGCTTACGGAAGAAGAACAAAAAATATTCGAATCCCACCCCACTATTGCCCACAACCTGCTTTCCAAAATCCCTCGTCTTGAATCCATTGCGTTAATGGTGGCCAACCAGCAAAAACCGGTTTACCAATACCCAACCCTGAAAGCCCTGACCGACGAAGACCGGGAAGTTATCTTTGGGGGACAGTTGCTGAAAGTGGTGCTGGATTTTGACCACATGGTCATCAACGGTCTCTCAAAACAGGATTCGCTCACCCGTTTACGCCAACACCCGGAGATATACAATGCCGACCTGGTTGCAGCCCTGTCCAGTTTTCATATGGATGAAGTGGGCGAAATTGTAAAAATGCTGCGGGTAAAAGATTTAAAAACCGGCATGATTGCTGACAGCGATATTCGGGCCCAAAACGGCTTGTTGTTGGTTCCCAAAGGGCAGGAAATTACCTATCCCGTGCTGGAGCGGCTGCGAAATTTTGCCCGACAAATTGGCATTGTTGAGCCGGTACGGGTGATTGTGCATCAAGAATAAGGGGGTAAAATACCACAAAATACCGGATTGTGGATTATAATCCGCCAAAATTGGCAGGCTGAAGTCTGCACTCCAATTAACAGATAGAGACTTATTCTTGATGTAGAAACATGTTCGGAACACGCAGGGGCCGGGCATATCCGGCCCCTGCGTGATTCTTTGTACAAGTTCTGTGAACCACCCGTCAGAATCGCGCTGGGGCCGGTCTCCTGACCGCGCCCGCTTTGGTGGCGTCGCCCGCGACCAGCGCGCGCACACGCGTTACCTGATGGCACC
>CAYWSS010000177.1:0-9561 GCA_964460505.1 uncultured Caldilineaceae bacterium
ATCTGTGCCCCCATACTGTTGAGAGTCATGTTCTGCGAGGAATAAATAAATTTTGATGTGGAAACAGAGAAGCCAAAATTAGAAACATCCACCCAGGATGGAGGTCTCTAATTTCGAGGTGCCGCATTATATTAGCTGTGGGGATCAAGCCTGGCGCAGATTATAATTTACGCCGCAAAGAAGGTTTTTTTTGGCTCATGTTCAGTACAAGTGACCGGCACTTTGTTTTCATGCCAGAAAGTCCTTTATAGATAAGTGCCGGTCACTTGTACACTTGTTCCAGATATGAGCTGCCTTTTTTATATTTCCCGCTTAACGTGGAGTTTCGTAACCGGAAATTCACGTTGCCCACGGGCAGGTAGAAAATCTACCAGCGGTCAGGGGCCATCAAGCCGAAAATCAGGGCGGCAATCACCCCCGGCAGCCAGCCCAGCAGCCAGAGAATAGACACCACAAGCACCACGGCACACCCTTTGTCAATCACTGCCAGCGGGGGAAGCAAAATCGCTACAATTATTCGCCCAATATCCATATATTTTGTCCTGTTCTTGAAAGACAGTTATAATCGTACAGGTTCAGCAAACCCGACCACAGCGTGATTCTGACGAGTTCACAGAACTTGTATTGACTTTCCTGAAAAAAGGTGGTTTTGGCCAAAAAAGAGTGCGTTTCCGGCCAAATAACGCAGTTAAGTAACCCGTTTTTGGGCTTTTTTCAGTGGAGTCTTGTATTTCTAATCTGTTTAATTTTCAATACGATAGTTGAGGCCAGAAGTTTCAACAATTTAGGGAAAATTGCCCCATTGTGTCTTTTTTTTAATGTAGTATAATAATCCTAGCCGGCAACCTGTTGTCAAATGCCCCCAACCTGCGCCACCGGATAAAGATTAGAATTTCATTAATTTTAAACCATTTGCCATATCTTGCGCGTATTTATCCAGACCTCATAACGGAATGAAATTTTCACGAACCATGCGTTGTTAGTTTCAAAGGCCCTGAAGACGGGGCCAGAGACCGGTTTTGACGTTCGTTTAAGGAAATCCTGTTGCAAACCAGACGGCTACAATCCTTTCTCAGCGCTATAATTTTGGGGCTGGGTGTACTTTTACTCTTTTTTGCGTTGTTGGGCGCTGTGCCGGTAGCGTTGGCCCGAGACAATCAGAGCAACCGGCCATCCACCTCTCCGCTTTACCTCCCCCCCGCGCAGGCTGGAACCGGCATCGTTCGCGTAGCGATTACCGGCGCCAATTTGCCCGGCTGTGGCAGCGAAGCTACCCCTTGTTCAACAATTCAATATGCTGTGGACCAAGCCCAAAGCGGCGAAGAAATTCGGATTGCGGCCGGCACCTACACCGGGGTTCAAGGCCGGGCCGGGGTGACCCAAACGGTTTACATCAGCAAAAGCATCACCTTGCGCGGCGGTTACACCGTAACCAACTGGACCACCCCCAATGCGGAAACCAACCTGACTGTGCTTGATGCCCTCGGCGGGGGGCGCGTGGTTTATGTCACCGGCGGCATTAATGTCGGTATAGAAAACCTGGGTGTTACCGGCGGTAACGCCACCGGGTTAGGCGGTGGCCAGGGCAGCGAAGATACCGGCGGCGGAATTTATTCCGGCGGGCCAACGTTGGTGCTAACCAACAACCACATCTATTCCAACACGGCCACTTTCGGCAGCATGAGCGGTTTCGGTGGCGGGGTATATCTGGACGGCGGGCAAGCCACATTCATCAGCAACTCCATCAAATTTAACAGGGCCAGTGTAAATGCCATTGGTTCCGGAGCCGGGGGCGGGGCGTATATTTTTTCCAATCCCACAACATTTACAAACAATAAATTTATGACCAACACCGCCAGTGTCTTTAATGACGGGTATGGCGGCGGTATTTTAGGCGGGTCTGACGGGTCGTTAAATCTTAACCTGTCCGGTAACCTGATTATTGGAAACGTGGGCGGCAATGGGCCGGGCGGCGGTTCAGGGGGGGGGATAGATTTCAGCGCCGGCACTCTTTCTGTTTTGAACCTGGCCGGTAACATTATTCAAGGCAACATCGCTAACCGGGGCAGCGGCAGCGGCGCCGGCGGCGGATTGATTGTAAGCGGTTATTCTGTGAAAATGAGCGGTAATCAGATACTCAGCAACACGGCTGCCGTCAGTGTCACCAGTTTGGGCGGTGGAATGTATCTGGAATTCAGTTCGTTGACTATGGAGCAGGATCGGGTTCAAAATAACGCTGCCGGATATGGCGGCGGCCTGTATCAGCAACTGGATGGGTTTAACCAATTTTCCGCAGTGATGACCAACGTGGTTTTTGCCGATAATATTATTTCTGCCGGAAGCGGGCAGAACGGGGCAGGCATGTATCTGCATTACGCGACGCTTACCGGCAAGCATCTCACCCTGGCCCGAAACAGCGGTGGCGACGGCAGCGGTATTTACATTGCCGGCAATGGCGCCGTTTCCAGGAGTACCCTCAACCTGACTAATACCCTTATTGTCAGCCACACCGTGGGGGTGTCGGTGACCAGCTCGCTGGGCGAGGTTAACCAGGCTGTTTTGGAGGGCGTGCTCTGGTTTGGAAACACAAATAATACGCTGGTGGGCACCAATACCCTGACCATTACCAATGCCATCAGCGGCAACCCGGCCTTTGAGTCTGACGGCTACCATATTACCTCCTTCGGGGCGGCGTTTGATACCGGTGTAAATGCCGGCGTGACCACCGACATTGATGGTGAACCCCGCCCCCAGGAAAGCGGCCCGGACCTGGGCGCAGATGAAGTGACCGGCCCGGATTTGGAAATTACCAAAACGGTCTTCCCGTTAGAAGCCGAAGCGGGCCAGTCCATCACCTACACTCTGGTATTTACCAACAGCGGAGGTGTGACCGCCACCAATGTGGTCATCACCGATACCGTTCCGGTGCCGACCATTACCGTTGGTATAATTTCTGCCGCCGGCGTGCCCCTTACCCCCACCAACGCCGGGCCTGTTACCTACACCTGGGATGCCGGCCCGCTGCCGCCGGGCCAGGGCGCGGCCATCACCATTCCGGCCCGGATTACCTCCAGTCTGGGCAGCACCTTCATTTTTACCAACACGGCGGTCGTTACCGGCTCCTCCGGTGATGTTGACCTCTTCAATAATACCGGTACGGCCCCGGTATTGGTCGTAGAACCAATTACGTTGACCGTGACCATCACCGGCGACACCTCTGACGTGAACCCCGGCGACGGCTTGTGCGCAGACAGCGGCGGGGCATGCAGCTTGCGGGCGGCCATCCAGGAGGTGAACGCTTTGCCGGGCATTGCCGCCACCATTGCCTTTAGCATTTCCGGCGCCGGCCCGCACACCATTTCTCCCGGCTCTGCCTTGCCCACCGTTTTAGAGCCGGTCACTATCGACGGGTTGACGCAGCCGGGCGCTTCCTGCGCGGCCTGGCCCCCCACCCTGATCATCGAAATTGACGGCAGCGGTGCCGCCGGCGCTTCCGGCGTAACGATTGACGCCGGCCACAGCGTGGTGCGCGGCCTGGTGGTTAATAATTTTGATGGCAGCGGCATCCACCTGTCATCCGGCGGAAACAACCGGTTCGAATGTAATTTTGTGGGCACCGACCCGTCCGGTACGCTGGACAGGGGTAACAGTGGGGACGGTATTCGCATAGACACCAACTCTTCGGATAATGTAATTGGCGGACCATCAACCACGGCCCGCAATCTGGTGTCCGGCAATGGTACGGGCGGGCTGTACATTGGCGGCAGCGTTGCCCTTTCAAATACGGTGCAGGGCAATTATATTGGCACAAATGTTAGCGCGACGGCTGCCCTGTTAAACGGATTGGATGGGATTCGCATCGAAAATGCGCCGGGGAACATCATTGGCGGCGCGGCGGCGGGCGCGGGCAACCTGATTGCCGGAAATGGCGAAAACGGCATTTTTATTGATGGGGCGGGCAGCGCCGGCAATTACATTCAAGGCAATATTATTGGCCAAAACAGCGTCTCCAACGGGCAAAACGGCATCCTCATCATTGATTCTGCAAACACAATCATTGGCGGGGACAGCGCTTCAAACACTATTGCCTACAACAACGCGGACGGAGTGCAGATAATCACCGGCACCAACAACACAATTTTGACCAACGCCATCCATTCCAATGCTGATTTGGGTGTTGACCTTAACGGTGATGGCGTAACCCCCAACGACGTGGGCGATGCCGACAGCGGCGCCAACCTTCTGCAAAATTTCCCCTTGATTACAGGCGTATCTAACAATGGGGCCACGGTGGCCATCACCGGCACCCTAAACAGTGCCGCCGGCACCCTGTATAATTTGCAATTCTTTGCCAACGCCACCTGTGACCCGTCGAACTTCGGAGAGGGCGAAATCCCGCTGGGCACCGACACGGTCTTGACCGACGGTTCCGGCAGTGGCGCATTTGCCCCGGTATTTAATTTTCCGGTTGCTTTGGGCTACGGCTTTACGGCCATTGCCACCGGCCCCGCCGGCAACAGCTCTGAGTTTTCCGTGTGTACCGCCACCGGCATTTCCGGCCCCAACACCTTTGACGACGACAACACCGTTAACGGCAATTGCACCCTGCGCGAAGCCGTAATTGCGGCCAATTTGAATACCCCGGTCGATGCCTGCCCGGCGGGTAATCCCGGGCCGGATGTCATTACCCTAAACAGCGGCACCTACAATTTAACCATTGGCGGGGCAAACGAAGATGCGGGCATTATTGGCGACCTGGATATTACCGAGGCGTTGACCATTTCCGGCGTAACCTCTGCTTCTACCATCATTGATGCCGGTTTGCTGGGCGACCGCGTTTTCCACGTCATTTCCGGCCCGGCCAATTTCTCGGATCTAACAATTCAGGGGGGGCAGGTTAATGGGGACGGCGGCGGTATTTACAACAACTCAAGCACGCTAACGCTGGTAAATACGGTGGTAATCAGCAACGAAGCCATTGGTGGTGGTTGGGGGGGCGGCCTGTTTAATGACGGCATAAACGGGTTCGTTACCCTGTCACGCTCAACCGTAGAAACCAATGGGGCCGCAGAGGGAGGCGGTATTGCCAACCTGGGCGACCTGACCGTTATCAGCAGCACCCTGCTGTTCAACGAGGCCATAACCGGCGGCGGGGCATTGTTAAACTTGGGTATTGCCACGTTAAATGGGTCCTCGGTTATCAGCAACGTTGCCCTTAACGGCGCAGGAATTTTAAATATTGGCTCCCTGAGTTTGAGCAACAACGATATTCTGCAAAATGAGGCCGGCGACAGCGGCGGGGGCATTTTTAACCAGGGCAGCGATGCCCAGATATTTGGCACATTTAATGCCATCAACCAAAACCGCGCGGCCATTAATGGCGGCGGTATCGCAAATAGCAATTTGAGCAATTTAACCCTGTCCGGTACCGTGGTGTTCAGTAACGAGGCTGTTTTTAACAACGGCGGCGGAATTTATAACGATAGTGGCGGCCGGGTAACGCTGCAGAACAGCGACCAGATTCACAACAACCGGGCCGGGCGAGACGGCGGGGGGATTTTCAGCGCAGATAGCAGCAGTGTTGTCTCCGTTTCCAATGCGTCCATTAGCGAGAATAGCGGCGAATTTGGGGGCGGTGTTCTTGTTGGGGACGGGCTGTTTACCCTGAACGGCGGGCAGGTGATCAGCAACACGGCTCTCAAAGGCGGCGGCGTGTTTGTGTACACCTCAACGGCGGTTTTCTCTCAAAGCGGGGGCAGTTTGATTGGCTACAACACCGCCATTACCAACGGCGGCGGCGTCTATATTTTTGAAGGCGAATTTGAAATGGACGACGCTCAAATTATGGGCAACAGCGCCCATGGAACGGATATTTACGATGGCGGCGGCGGCCTTTACCTGAATATGGGCCGGGCCACGCTGCGCGGCGGGCAAATTCTCAACAACTCCGCCTGGGCCGGGGCCGGAATAGCCGTTATCAGCCCCGGCGCGGCGCTGACGCAAACGGGCGTGGTGACCATTGCCAATAATCAGGCCGATACCGATGCCGGCGGCCTGGGTATTCGCGGGGGCGCGGTCACCTTAAACGGGGCGCGAATTCTGGGGAACCGGGCCACTGCCGGCAGCGGGGGCGGTCTGTTTCAGCAGGGCGGAACATTGACCATTAATAACGGCTGTATTGTTAGAAACAGCGATGTTGGAGTGGGTTATTCGGGCGGTGTCAGCCCGGTAAATGCCACCGGCAACTGGTGGGGGCTGTCCGATGGCCCCTCGGGTAACGGCCCCGGCGGCGGCGATTCGGTCAGCGCCAACGTTGATTTTTTTGGCTTTTTGACGGCTGCCCCCACCGGCTGCGGCGTGGTTCAAGCCCCCGATCTGTTTATCAACAAAACGGTCATTTCTCCGTTTGCCCAACCCGGCGAGGCCATAACCTACACGCTTGCTTTTGGCAACAATGGCGGCGGCGTCGCTCGTAACGTGGTCATTACGGACCTTGCCTTTACAAATTATTTAACCGATTTAACCTATTTTGCCGGCGGCGCGCCGGTTGTTCGCACCCCCGGCGTAACCTATAGCTGGGCCGTGGAAGATTTGGATGCAGGCGAGGGTGGTATCATTTCTATTACCGGAGTTATCAGCGCCGGTACGCCCTTGGGCGTCACCATTGCCAATACGGCTACCATCCGCACAACCTCTCCCCTTGCCGACCTCAACCCAACGGATAACACCGATGTCGTATCGTTTACCGTTGGTTTGCCGGATATTGTGCTGATTTTGCCCCGCGACGGTATCGCCGTGGCCGAAGGTGGTGTATCTGATAGTTACGGGGTGCGGTTGGCCCGCCCACCTACCGGTACGGTTCAAATTAATATCACGACCGGTGGGCAGACCTCCGTTTTGCCGGCAGCTTTAACCTTTTCCACAACTGACTGGGCAACGGCGCAACCGGTCGATGTTTTTGCCGTGGACGACTCCGTGCCGGAATATTTCCACACCGGCTTCATTACCCACACGGCTTCCAGCCTGGATGGCGGCTACAATGACCTGCTGGCAACTGCTACCGCCACCATTACCGATAACGATGTGGCTGCCGACCTTGAGGTGCAGAAAATTGCGCCGGCTGCGGTTACGTTGGGCAGCAAAGTAAACTACACCATTCTGGTTACTAATCACGGGCCGTGGCCGGTTACCAATATGCTCATTACCGATACCCTGCCCGGCGCCAATTTTGTGGGCCTGGGGGCCAACACTGCCCCGGAACTGAACTACTCGGTACAATTTGATCCCCCGCTGGCGGCCGGCGGCCAGGGCGGCCTTTCGGCGGCGGCGGTACTTTGCAATACCGGCGGCAACATTTTCAGTTGCGCGGTGGATGATCTGATTCCAACCGGGATTATGATGCTGAATCTGGAGCTAACGCCGGCCGGGGGCAGTTCCCAATTGGTCAACACCGTTGAGGCAATCGCCAATGAACTTGATCCCGGCCCCGGTCCCAATACAGACACCGTGACCACCACCGTTGCTGCGGCAGCCGTGGATATGGTTATGAACAAACAGGTTTCAACCGCTTCAATAGTGGCCGGCCGGCCGCTTACTTACAGCTTGAGCGTTACGAACAGCGGCTCTGATACCGCATTTGGCGTGACCGTGGTCGATCCGCTTCCGGCGGGATTTGCGATGAATGGGCCGGTGGTATCCACGCAGGGGAGTTGCGACGCATCCGACGGCGCCATCAGTTGCGGCCTGGGAACCATGGCCGGGCTTGGTACGGCTCAAATTACCTTCTCTGTGGCGCCAACGCTGGCCTACAACGCATTGACCGTTGTCACCAACAGCGCCACCGTATCGGTGGGAATTGGCGGCGATGCCGACAGCAGCAACAACATTGACAATGCAGTGATTTTAATTGTGCCGGTGTCCGTCGATTTGGCCATTTCCAAACAGGTCTCGTCCGGGGCGGTGCAGGTGGGCAGCACCCTGGTTTACACGTTGAATGTGAGCCACTCCGATCCTGGTCCGCTGGGCGCGGTAACGGTGGTTGATGCGTTACACAGCGGTGTCACCTTGATTTCTGCGGTGCCCTCGCAGGGAAGCTGCTCCGGCAGCCAGACCGTCACCTGCAATCTGGGATCGGTGGCGCCGGCGGGCGCGCAAATAATAATCAACGTTATCGCATCGAATGTGGGCGTTATCACCAACACCGCTACGGTATTCTCTGGGCATGCGTTTGATCCGGCGCCGGCAAACAATACCTCGGCTCCGGTGGCAACCACCGTTTTGCCGGCCCGGCCGGATCTGGCGGTCAGCAAAATCGCCTCGTTGGAGGTGGTTACCGCGGGTAATACATTGCTGTACACCGTCACTGTTACCAACGCGCCCACCGCCGACCCGGCGCCTGCCGTGATTTTAACCGATACGCTGCCGGCTGAAGTTGTTTTTGGGCAAGCCATTCCAGACAGCGGCAGTTGCAGCCAGTTGAACGGAACCGTGTTGTGCAGTCTGGGCACAATTGCCGCCGGCGGCAGCCGGCAGGTTGCGTTGCGGGTGATCCCGGCGGTGGTGAGCGTCGTCACTAACAGCGTCACCGTGGCTCCCGGTTTTGGAGTTGATCTGAATCCGCTGGACAACAGCGCATCGGTGGGGGTGACGGTGGTGGGCATCGGTGCGGTTGTATCGCCAACCGGTAGCGCATTGCTGACCTACACGGACGCGCAGGGGAATGATACCGGAATTAATGCGCCTGCCGGAGCGGTAACCGAAACCATCAGGCTGGCCTTTAACCCGGTGAATGTTTCGATGGGACCGCCGGCGGGCGGGGCGTTTGCCGGCCATGCCTTTACGCTGGAAGCCTACACCCATCCCGGAAATGTGCCGCTGCCGGGGTACGTGTTCAGCCGGCCTGTCACTATTACCGTTAATTACAGTGATGCAGATGTTAGCAACGTTGCCGATGAAAATGATCTGGTGTTATACTTGTTAAACGGCGTTGTCTGGACAGATGCAGCCGCGACCTGTTCGCCCGCCTCAATCTACCAACGAAACGTGGCCGGCAATCAGATTTTGGTGGCGGTGTGCCATCTGACCGAATTTGCCTTGTTTGGATCGTCGTCTACGCCGCCGGTCTACTTGCCTCTAGTTGTGAAAGATCAGTAAAATGCAACCACGCGCATTGAAACGGTTGGTACAAATAGGCTTAGTGGCCGCTGCTCCCTTTTTGCTGGGGGCGTATTGCGCTATCAGCCCGCCGGAGTTTGATGAAAATAATCGAATAGTCGTGCGCGGGTTGGTGGACGGGATAATTGAAGATTATTTGTTGGTAACGCCTTTTGTTACGTTTACGCCCACGCCCACCCCTGCCCCGGGTGATGCCGGGGGGCAGGGCGGCGACGGAATAGACGCAGCCCCCGATGTTCCTTCGGGGGGCGGCAATGGGGGGCCGGGCAACAATGGCGGCGGCTCCCGGCCGGGGGGGGCCCCCGCAGCAACATCCGCCCCCACCCGCACTCTCACACCCGCGCCCCCCCCCCCCCCCACACACCTCCCCCCCGCCACACGTTGCCG
>CAYWSS010000178.1:0-9561 GCA_964460505.1 uncultured Caldilineaceae bacterium
CAGGTGTTACTGGGCAAGCATAGGGTCTTCAATGGTGATCTCGCCGTTGATGATCTGTTGCCCGGTGGTTTTAACCAGGTCCAGCACATCGGGGGAATCCAGAATCATACAACGGCTGTATTTGGCATCTTCAGAGGTGGTTGCCACCAGCCCCACCCCTTTTTCGGCCAGCCCGTACGACAAGGTTTGCTCGCCGGAGTTATTCAGAATGTTGGTGATTGATTCTACAATTGCCACATCAACACGCTTGATTAAGCTTTCAACAATGTGTCCCGGCAAGGAGGGGCATTGGTTTACGTCCACACCGTAGACCATAAAATTCTTTTCTCTTGCGGCTTCAAATACGCCCCAATTGCTGCCACCGGCGGCAGAGAAAATCTGGTCGGCACCGGCGGCCAGAATATTGAGGGCCTGTTTTTTGGCGCCGGCGGGATCGGCAAAAGGTGTGTCGCCGCCAACCCAGCGCACATCAACCTGAATATTTGGGTTGATATGCCGCGCTCCCATAGCGTAGCCATCGGTAAAGCGGTGCAGAAAGGGCATATCTTCGGCGCTCACCACACCAATATGGTCATTTTCAGTGAGCGATGCGGCGGCAACCCCAATTAAAAACGACGCTTCGTACTCCCTAAAAACGGCGCAGCGAACGTTTTTGGGTGGATTTTCAATACACTGATCGACAATTAAAAATTGAACGTTGGGGTTTTGTTGGGCCGCTTCCGGGATGATGTCGTTAAAGGCAAAGCCCAGCACAATTACAATATCGGCCTTGTCTTTTATGGCGGCGCGAATGTTTTCCTCTCGAGTGGCGGGGTCTTTACTTTCCAGCACCTGCGTTTTCGCGCCAAACTTTTTAGCGGCCTGCTCCAGACCGGTTTTGCCCATAATCAAAAATTCGTTAACGCCCAGCGGGTCCGGCGAAACATACACGAATTTGAGATCCGATTTGGTTTTGCCCGAACCTTCATCGGCAGGGGAACCGCTGGACTGACAAGCAACAAAGGACAGGCAGGCAACAGCGATAAACAGGCTGCTCTGAAACGTGCGGATTTTCATTAAACGGTCTCCTCGTGGGACAAGGTTATAATATTTGTGGTAGATAATTCTAACCCGCCAGGGGTCCGGCGCAAGTGTTCGTTTAACATTTGTTGGCGCAAATGTCGATTTTACTGAATCGGTACGGTATTGGTTATTGAGAGCATTTATAGTATGATTTGCCGTATAATACAAATTACAACGGGAGACAAAACCTGCCGGTTTGGCGAAACGATGATTGAAAAAAAAGTTTGCTAAACAACGCCCACAAGTCTACACTAATGAGTAATTCCGGGGCCAGGATTGTCCAAACCGGAATATTCTAAAAAGCGCATGGGAGCGTACATGGTTACCGTAACAACCGAAATTACCACCGAAGACGCCATACAATTTGATCGATGGCTTCAATCCATTTCTGAGGGTCGGACCGCATCGGAACTGAATTTTATCTGTAAAGCGTGCGAATTGGCGCAGCAAGCGCACAATGGCCAATATCGCGCTTCCGGCGAGCCGTTCTTTCAACATTCGCTATCGGTGGCAAATATTCTGGCAAATCTTCGTATGGATTACGAAACGCTTGCCGCCGCCGTATTGCACGATGTGCTGGAAGATACCCCCGTTGCCTTTGATGATATTGTACAAGAATTTGGTGAAAACGTAGCCTATCTGGTTGATGGCGTAACCAAAATGGGCCAGATTCAGGAATATCGCGGCCAGAGCAAAAAGGTTAGAAAAGAGCGCGCCCAGGCCGAAAGCCTGCGCAAAATGTTTCTGGCTATGGTGGAGGACATCAGGGTGGTTATGATAAAGCTGGCCGACCGCCTGCACAATATGCGGACCCTGCATCATTTAAAAGAGGGAAAACGCCGGCGAATTGCCCGGGAGACCATGGAGATTTTTGCGCCGCTGGCCAACCGGTTGGGCATTTGGCAAATAAAATGGGAACTGGAGGATTTGTCGTTTAAATATACGGAGCCGGAGCTTTTTAGACAAATTGCCAAAATGGTTGATGAACGACGCATTAACCGGAAAAAATATATTGATCAGGTTGCCGTAGAACTCCAGTCGGAGCTGGATCGGCAGGGAATTAAAGTGAAGGTCAGGGGGCGGCCCAAGCATATTTACAGTATTTATCGCAAAATGCAGCGTAAAGGGGTGGATTTTGACCAAATTTATGATGTCAGGGCTGTCCGCGTTTTGGTTGACACCGTGTCGGATTGTTATGCCGCCTTGGGGATAGTGCATACCCTGTGGCGGCCCATCCCCGGCGAATTTGATGATTATATTGCTGCCCCTAAAGATAATTCCTATCGGTCGCTGCACACGGCGGTTATGAGCCCCGGCGGCAAAACGATTGAAGTGCAAATTAGAACCTACAAAATGCACCAGGATGCAGAGTTAGGGGTAGCGGCTCACTGGAAGTATAAAGAGGCAGCAAAATCTGACCCCAGTTTTGATAGAAAAATAACCTGGATACGTTCTTTGATGGAGTGGGAAGAGGATGTGGCCGATGTCAATGAGTTTCTTGACCAGGTAAAATCGGAGGTATTTGAGGACCGGGTACACGTGCTGACCCCCAATGGCGATGTCATCGATTTACCCTACGGCGCCACTCCCATTGATTTTGCTTATTACATTCATACAGAGGTTGGGCATCGCTGCCGGGGGGCCAAAATCAACGGCAAAATTGTGCCTCTGGGCTATGTGTTAAAAAACGGGGAACAGATTGAAGTTTTAACCGCCAAACGAGGCGGCCCCAGCCGGGATTGGCTTAACCCCAACTTAGGATACTTAAAGACATCGCGGGCCAAATCTAAGGCCAGGCACTGGTTTAAGTACCAAAACTACGATGAAAACGTGTCGCAGGGGCGAACCATGCTCGAAAGAGAACTGCGCCGCCTGGGGTTGTCGGAAATTAACTACGAAAAATTGTCTCAGGAGCTTGAGTTTAAAAAAGTTGATGATTTTCTGGCGGCAATCGGGCGGGGTGACATTAGCAGCCCGCAGATGGTTAGCGCCATTAATAATATTGTGGCCGTTGATGAGCCTAAAGAGGATCCATGGCCGTTACCTACCACGCCCCCTCCCAGCAAGCCCTTAAGTACAGTAAATTCCGGGGTGCAGGTGCAAGGCGTTGGTGATTTTCTGACAAACCTGGCTCAATGCTGCCGGCCTGTACCGGGTGCAGAGATTATTGGCTATATTACCCGAGGGCGGGGCGTCACTATTCACCGGCAGGATTGCCCCAACATCTTGCGGTTAATGGATAGATCTCCGGAACGATTGATTGCGGTAAATTGGGGGCTGGTTAACGAAGAAGTGACGCATCCGGTTGATGTGTATATTGAGGCCTTTGACCGGCACGGCCTGTTACGTGATGTGGCCGATCTGCTGGCCAAACAAACCATCAATTTAAGACAGGTAAACGTGGCCGTTAAAAAACGGGAGAACAAAGCCATAATCTATGCTACTCTGGAAGTAAAAGACACCAATCAACTTTCCAGAGTCCTGGTCATGATCGAACAACTGCCCAATGTTGTTGAAGCCCGTCGCCGCCTGTAAGGGCAGTCAGGCACGTTTTTGTTATTTTGACCCCTGCCCGGTTTTGGCTTTGCACCCGGCAAAGTAGACAAGCAGTACCAGCGCCAAAATCACACTCTCCTGAAAAAATCGGCCCCAGCCAAATTTAAACTTTTGTTGTTTAAACGGATATTTTTTTACGGGAAATAACCATGGCACGCGCCTGGGGTCATCGGCCAACAGGTGGCCCAGGTATCCCAAAAACCAGGCTGTTCCAACCTTTTTGCCCCAAATCAATCCTACCAAAAGCGATGAAGCGACAAAAGAAAAAATATTATGGGCAAAGTGCCGCCCGTTAGGCATGGCGTTGAGCGCGTAGCCGATAGTTTTGTCTACCGCATCGGGGAGCAGGGTGGCGGCCAACATTGGCCGCAGCGCCTCTTTGCGTCTTGAAAATGGGGGCAGCGCGTGCTGGGTTAACACCACAGCAATATGTCCGGGAATGTGCATTTGGAATTAGGGTTAAATGAGTTGAGTGAGTTGGTGGGTTAAATGGGTTGAGCGAGTTTGCCGGTTGTATAATAGGCGGAAAGCGGAAAGTTAGGGGCGCAATGCAGAAACGCCATTTAAAACAAATTTCGCCCGCTATTTTATCCAAAAACTCACCTAACCCACCCCCTCACTCACTTCAACTCACTCAGCCCACCTCACTCTAAAAGAGGCTACATTGTTAGCTGATGGTAACCTTGGTCATTTTGTCACCTTGCTGAATAGCATCAACCACATCCTGACCACTGGTAACTTTACCAAACACCGTGTGCAGATTGTCTAAATGGGGCTGCGGGGCATGGGTAATAAAAAACTGGCTGCCATTGGTGCCGGGGCCGGCATTGGCCATGGAAATTACCCCGGTTTCATGCTTGAGGGGATTACCGGCAAATTCATCTTCAAAGCGATAGCCGGGGCCGCCTCGGCCGGTGCCGGTGGGGTCGCCGCCCTGAACCATGAAGTTGCTGATAACCCGGTGAAACGTGATGTCGTCGTAATACCCCTGCTCGGTCAGAAATACAAAGTTGTTTACCGTTTTTGGGGCGTACTCCGCATAAAGTTCCAGTTCAATCGTGCCGCGACTGGTTTGGATGGTGGCGCGGTATTTTTTTGTTTCGTCAATCTGCATTGCGGGCGGGGTGCTCCATCGTTGATCCATTAGAATATCCTTTCCTGATAAAATTCAGCTTTGCCAATTGTGAGCGGTGATTATACCACCCGTTGTGCTGATTCCATAAATTGCCGGTAATATGTCTTAAACCGGGCCATAACCGTTTTAGTAAGCGGGCCAACCTGCCCGCTTCCCACCGGGCAACCATCGATGGTGGTGATGGGCATAACGTGCATGCTGGTGCTGCTGATAAAAATCTCCTCGTACAGAGACAAATCTGCGGGCAACGGAGCTTCTGTAACCGGAGAACCCGTGTCTTGCATAACCTGCAAAATGACATCGCGGGTAATGCCCGAAAGCACCTCGGCGGCGGGGGGCGTGTAAAGCTCACCTTGTCGCACGGCAAATAAGTTAGAACGGGCCCCTTCTATAAGATTGCCCTGATGGTGCAACAGCCCTTCCAGCGCGCCGGCCTGGTGAGCTTTATGCCGGGCCAGATAGTTGAGCAGCGTGTTCAGGCTTTTGCAGGCCGGCATCATCCGTTGTCCTTTGTACAGAATGGCCGAAGCGCCTTTTTTATAATAGTTGAGGGGATAGGTTGGGAGCGGGGTTGATTGCATGGCAATAACGGACGCTGAACCGGGTTCAATGCTGCCCACCGCGATTATTTTTAATCGCCAGGAAGCCTCGGGATCAATCTGATGGAGCATCGCAAACCAATCAGACAAGGGTGCTGCGTCTACCCCCAGGTCCAGCTCAATCATCTGCGCCGATTGCTGCAAACGGCGCAGGTGTTCCTCTAAATAAAATGGCTTGCCGCCATCAATTTTAACCGTTTCGTACACGCCAAAACTGGAAAAGAAGGCTTCATTAAAAATAGAAACTTTAGCGTGGCCTGCGGGCAAAAGTTCGCCGTTGCAAATGACGTAATCGAATAGTTTGGAGGTCTCGGTTCGGTTCATTCCGTGTTTTTTTCAAGCTCCTCGTATAAAATGTTCGTAGTCAGGTACGCAGCACAGCGGACCTTCGGCCGTCTAACACCACTCCGCTATCGCTGCGAGGCTGACTACGAGCGGGTAATAGTTTCTTGTTAGATGGAGTGGAATTGTACCAGTTTGCCCCGGCAACCGCAAAGTGGGAAATGGCGCCGCTGTTTGAGGGAGTTTGGCAGGCTCTAGCCTGCGGCACCTTCGGCGAGAATGAAAACCGGGAGCTAATAGTTAGGGGTTCCCTAACTATTAGCTCCCGAATCCTGTTTTCAAAAGGCTTTATTCCGTAGTTTCGGTTTTGTCCTGTTTTGCCAGATGACGGGTTATCATGCGGTCCATCAGCCGGGGAAAAAGGGCGCTGGCTGTCACAAACGCGCGGTCGAACAGGGTGATATAAACGTCACGCGGTTCACGTTTTATGGTTTTAATAATGGCCATGGCCACCCGTTCGGGGGGAATACCCGATAGCCGCCCGCGGCCGGCCCGGCTGCTGCCCATCGAATTGTCGTTAAAGCGGGTAGAGGTTACGCCCGGATAGACAGTGCTCACCCGAATATTGTGCTCTTGCACTTCCAGGCGCAGGCTGTCTGCCATATTTTCCAGCGCGCCTTTACTGGCGCAGTATCCGGCAATACCGGGCATGGCTCGTTTGCCCATAATGGAAGAAACATTGATGATTAACCCGCCATCGGGATTAACTTTTAGATAGGGCAGGGCGGCCTGAATAAGCGCCACCGGCCCAAAATAATTTACATCCATCACGGTGCGCGCGTCGAATTCCTGCAAATGAGTCACATCATCGCGTATGCCGATGGCGGCATTGTTGATAACAACATCAATTTTACCGTAAGCTTCGGCGGTAATTTTAGCCAGGGCGGCCGCTTGTTTGGTGTTTCCCATATCGGTTGGCACGGCAATGGCCGAATATCCGGCCCCTTCCAACTCGTTGGCCAGGCCCAATAATAAGTAGTTGGTGCGGGCGGCCAGCGCAACTTTGCAGCCTGCCTTGGCCAGCAAATATGCTGTAGCCCGCCCAATACCCTCAGTTGCACCGGTCAGAATAACGACCCGATCTTTCAGTTTCATCTCGTTCTTCTTTTGGTTTTTTGCGCCCGGTTATAATTTAAACCCATTTTACGCCGAAAAACTGCCAGCGCAATTAACGCCAGCGAAGTGACAATTACCAGCACCACGCTGGCAGATTGAATCAGTACCAGCCGCGCACTTTGGGTGTATTTAATGGAGGGGGACACCGCGCGAATGTTACCGGTGGTGTAAGCATCATCAATGGAGGAATCGGTATCGGGCTGAGTATCCTCCAAATCGGATTGGGGCAGAACCACGGCGTTGCGCACAATGGCCGGGGCCGTGGAACTTGAATCTGTGGGGAGGGCTTTGGCGGCGGGCGGCGCAAAATCAAGGGCCAGTGCTTCATTCTTAATAATTTCAACCCGGTGCCGGCCACCGGGCGCAGAGAAAACGGTGTAAGTATCGTTGCCAACTTTAATGGTTTCAAATTCAACGGGATGCCCATCGGTGGTCACTTTGCTAACCTGCTCAGAGCGCAGTTTGAGTACTTTGAGGGTGATTGTTCCGCCGGAGTTGGTGCCGTAGTTGAGCCTGGTAATATCCTGATCCCAATCGTAGCTGTAAGCTGCGTACCGGTCGGTGGCGGGCTGGTACACCCGGATGTAGCCGTCGTTCAACCCCAGACGGGGTTGAAGGGTAAGCCCGTGGCCGGTTAACTGCACGCCAAAAAAACCTTCGATAATGGCGCTGCCCATAGTTCCGGCGGCGGCGCTGTAATAGTGGCTGCCTTCGTGGCGCGGGTTGGTGCTGGATTGCCATTCGATGATGTTGCCGGGGTGCTTTTGCCAGTCGTTGGCAACCTGAAACAGATGAGTGCGGCCTGCTTCGGCAAAACCGGTCAAGAATTCGGCTTTAATTTGAACGCCGCCCCACCAATCCCAGACGCCGCCGTTTTGATAGTTTCCGTACCCCATACCGGGATATTCAAAAAAGAGGTCCGGCCCCTGGTTGGGGTAGTAGGGCAGCAGCGACAGGCCGGGTTTATTAACTCCGGCCTCCAGGCGAGCCTGTTCCAGGTTGTTGAAAACGGCCCTGTTTTGGCGATGATTGGTGAGGCCGGAATAGACCGCCAGCGCGTTAGAAATGCTGACCATCGCCGTTTCGTCAAAATGGTGTTCCAGCGGGGTGATGTGCTTGTGGGTTAAATAGTATCCTTTTGAGGGCTGCCAGAGCAGGGCATTGGTTTGCAATTTTAGCGCTTCGGCCCGATTTTGCCATTCGTCGGCGCGGGCGGTGCTGCCCACGGCGGCGTTCATTTCGGCCAGCTCCAGCAAGGCCATGTAGGCCAGCGCCTGGTCGTAAATGGAGGCAGTTTTGTGATCCTGAACGGGGTTGTAGTCGGTGTAGCCCGGCCCTTTTTCAAACTTTACATCGCCCCAATCTGTGGTGTGGCCGCGCCACAGCAGTTGCAACCGGGGATCAAGCCGGTAGGTGTACAACCAATCCGCCGCCCGATTGAGCCGCTCGATGATGGCCAGCCTGTTGATATTGCTTTTAAGCCAGTCGCTGTTGTAATTCAGGCGATAGTACAGGTACGCGGCGTGGATGAGGCTGGTTTCTTCGTCGGTGGTGGCGGTTTGCTTGTTGCTGCGCCCGTTCGGCGTAAGAATGCCGCCAATGGCGCCGGGGCCGGCGATAACCCCAAAATCGCCATCGAGGCTGACGGTGCCGTTAATGTATTGGCGGCGCAGGTAGGCTTCTACCGGCTCGCGTAAATATTCATCGGGGTAATAATACTGAGCCGTTTCCATGCCCCAGGCAATGTCGCGGATATACATTTCCGGGTACACTTTGCCGGGCCTGAAGCCGTGAATGGTCTCGTTTCCAACCTGGAAAATGGCTTCACCGTGAGAGAAATTGTGAGGAATATAACCCGCCGTGGCGCTGAGGTCGGGCAGGCCGGGCAGTAGCCAGGTTGTTTCCCGGCTGTAAGCGAGATCGGTGGGCAGGTTTTGATTGGCTCTGGCGGGGGGAGGCCCGAAAAATGTGACACCACCTGCCCCTACGCAAACAGCTACAAATCCGATAATCAGAGTGAGAGATGCCGGTAAAGTTTTAAGTGTTCCCGGGCTTTGCATAAAACCGCAACCGATCTGCAAATGAGCGAATGTGCGAATGTACGAGCCAATCAGCATCATTCGCTGACTCGCTCATTCATATTTCCAGTATACATAATCATTGGAAAATCGGCAAGTAGCTACTATATGCAGGTACACCAAGACCGGCAATCTACATATAGTAGCATCAAAAAGTATCCCTGCCTGTAGAGGAAAGACGTTGGCAGCCTGAACTCTACCTCGTTTCCACGCTTCAGCGTGAGAATGCATAGCGCGGTCAAACCGCAAATGAACAATGAACAATGAGTAACGAGTAATGAGTAATTCTTTGACCAGACCTGGCAGCGATTGACCGGGAGAGAGCAAGATGTTTTTAAGCGGCTGTCGGTTTTTCGAGGCGGCTTCCAGCGAGATGCGGTGGTAGATGTGACGGGCGCATCTTTGCCAATATTGTCTGCCCTGGTAGATAAGTCTTTGTTGCGCCTGGATGTTAACGGCCGTTACCAAATCCACGAACTCTTGCGCCAGTATGCAGCCGAACAACTGGAAAAAAGCGCAAGCGACGTCCAACAAACCCAGGCAGATCACGCCAATTATTACATCCAATTCCTCCACCGGCGCAGCGATGATGTCTCTGGCGGCCGTCAGCGGGAAGCCTTGCTTGAAATCAAGGAAGAATTAGACAATATCCGCGTCGCCTGGTTATGGGCGG
>CAYWSS010000179.1:0-9517 GCA_964460505.1 uncultured Caldilineaceae bacterium
TTTGTGCAATTCGTGGCAAATTCTTTACTTTGATCCTGCAAAATCCTGTAGAGCCACCCCCGAAAACCCGCTTTTGGGATAGCATTGCCGGCCAATATCAGTTTGATTTTAGAGGTTGAACCAATTTTATCCCGCTACCCGCGCAAAACATCAGAACAAGGAATTCTTATCCCTCTGTTTTACTCCCCATTCAACCTAAGTATGGTTGGATTTAGCCCCAATTCATCAACCAGGCTGCTTAATTCGGCATCGGATAAGGTGCGGCCTTTACCGGCATAGGCAATGAGGGCGGCTTCCATAACGTTGGTGCCAAAAGAGCGACCATCCAGCCGGGGGGTGCTGGTAACCAGATAATCCAGCCCCCGCGATTGCAGCAACTCGACATCGTCCTGAGTGGTGGTGTTGGTAATTATTATTTTGCCGCTCAAATCTTCCGGCAGGTGTCGCCGGATGTACTGAAAATCGCCGGCCACAACCGGCCCAAAATTATACCACTTATCGTATTTTGGAATAATTTCTTCCTGATTCTGGCCGGTGGGATAAAGCATACTGATGGGCATCAGCCCAATAGCAGGCAGGAGCAGCCCGGCCAGAAAACGAAGTTGTCCCAGCCCTTTTATGGGAATGGGAATCCCCAGCCCAAAAATAAGGTCGCAGAAGACAAGCTCAAACCCGGCTTTATCCAGCGAACTGGCCATGCCGTAACGGTCCACAGCCACTGGCATCATTGCTTTGCGGGGCGAGATGCCCCTGCGTAGGTGGGCCTCTGCAACTTGAAAGACATTGCTTTCCATCACGTGTTTTAACCCGCCACCGTCAACACAGGGAGTCTTCTTTACATTTTTTATCAAATTAATCCCCGACCGCAGGGGATATTTTTTGTTTAGCACCCGGACGTACAGTTCCACCCCACCCACCCCAAAGGCATCAACCTTTCCATCCATTTCGGTAAACAGGGCCTGCGCCTTTTTTTCATCGCCGTCACAGCCAATGCGCTCAACCAGAATGGTTTTGTCTTTGACGTTAAACTCAACTTTTTTGTCTCGCCTGGAGCTGCCCAGGCTGATGCTAACTACGTGTTTCATCTGCCGCCTCCGCGTTGGACCAATGTCAGGAAAAGTGTGCTAACAATTACCATGGCAAACAAGGCCAGAATTACCCCCAAAAAAGAGATAATTGTGGCATGTAAGCGCGGGATTCGGCGCGATATTTTGTTGATGTGGTAATTGGAGATAAGCACAATTACAAATACACCGACAATCTGTAAAATCAGATTCTCCGGTTGCAGCATAAAGACGCCGCCGGCTGCCCCGGCCACCAGCCCCCATTTAAAGGCTTGCCGGCGGTGGGTATCAAACGAAAACAGCCCTTTATCGTCCTGTTTTTGAAATCGGTTTGGATTTAACTTTTTTCTGCTTTTTGCCACTTGTTTTGTATCCTTTAATTAAGGTATCGATTCGCGGACCCACTGTAACGGATTTACCGCAATGCCATTGAGCCGTAATTCCCAATGCAGGTGCGGCCCGGTTACCAGGCCGGTATTGCCAATATAGCCAATTAAATCGCCGGGCTGAACCGTTTGCCCTTCTGTAACGGCCAGCTGACTCTGGTGCCAGTAGCCGCTGTACACGCCCAGACCGTGATTGATGACCACCGCATTGCCTCGCACGGTTAGCGGTTCGGCCAGAACCACCGTGCCGGCGGCCGGCGCAAAGACAGGTGTGCCGGTGCCGCTAAAATCCGTCCCGCTGTGAAAGCTCAACTCCTGGCTGTTGTTGTATGTGCGGCGGGTGCCAAAGTAGCTGGTAATGCGTGCATCGTTGGCGTCAACCGGATACCGGAACGGCCCTGCCCACTGCGGTTTTGGCGACACTTGAGACCACAGGTTAAACAGTTTCTTCCGTTCCTGCGCCAACAGGTCAGCATCCAAAAGGCCGGAGCGTGAGCTATCGAGTTGGATATTTTCCCAGCCGTACGGCCCGGATACCACCTTTACCGTTTCAACCCTGGTTATGGTTTCGCCGTTGGGCAGGGCAGCCGTCAGGATAATTGGATAGGTGTTTGGTTCTAACAGGGGGTGAATTGCCGTAATTGCCCAGCGTTGCCCGGCACCATTGCCGGTAAAAATGAGCGGCTGCCCCTCAAATGAACCGTTGAGCGCGGCTTCCTCCGAGAGTGTGATTTTTACCACCAACGTGCGGCCCTGGATGATGGTTGGCTCAGACAGTTCCACGGTTTCAAAAGGAGCTGTTGGCACGCCCGGTGTGGGTATTGGCCCGGCGGGAATTAAAAGGGTTTGGCCGGCCTGAATAACATCCGGGTCAGGCAGGTTATTTGCCAGCACCAAACTCCCCACGGGCACGCTGTATTGGATAGAAATTGTGTAGAGGCTTTCTCCCGGTTGAACCGTGTGCGGTGTATCAGTGTGAGAAATGGCAATAATCGGGGTGGGGGTGGCCGTTGGGCCGGGCGTTGAGGTGATGGTGGACGCCGGCATTGGGGTGGGGGTAGGGGGTTGAACGCCCGGCAAAATCAACTGCTGTCCGGGAAAAACAAAATAGGGGTTAAACAGATTGTTAGCCAGCAGCAGCCGGCCGATATTAAGATTGTATCTGAGCGCAATCAAAATGAGGGTATCGCCGGGTTGTACCACATAGATAACTTCTTCGCTGTTCTGCTGAATATTTTTGTAATGTGGGGGGCCGGCAAATGCACCTGTAGCTGTTGACACAAATATAACCAACAGCGCACTCATAAAAATTGTGGTGCGTTTAATTATGGCAAGCGAATCGCTTTTTTTGATTTTGCTTGTGAGAAATGACATACTGCTTTCTCTGGTGGGCTGTTTCTATTGTAAGCTTAACCGAAGAATTATGCCAGTAAGAAAAGAAAAACCGCCTCAAATTCAGGCGGTTTTTGGGGAGTATATTTTTTGATGCTGGGGGTTAGCTGGTTACCGGTTTAATTCCCTTGTATACCTGACGCCGCCCGATGGTTCTTAGAATCATCTCAGGCGATTGTTTCTGTATTTTATCGTAAATTTCATCGGGGGTCAGGGGGGTGTTGTTGTTGGCAAGAAAAGCCCTGAAAATGGCCGTAGTCAGTGGTGCCCGGCTATCGATAAAATTCGGGTCGTCCTGACAGCCGGCGTTGATTTCGTACCAAAGCTTATCTATTTTAAATACTTCTGCCGTTTCAGGATTTACCCAGTCAAATGTTTCGATGTCGTCCAGGTGGAGTGAGCCTTGTAGTTTGGCGCAAACGTGCCCTTTCAAGAAAGCTCTAAGATTTTGTCCCTTCTGTTGCCACCAGGCAAAGTCCACATGGAATTTTGTGTCAAGTGTTGGTTTTACATATTTTGCCATTGTTTTATGCCTTAATCTCGTAAACTTGGGTCGTACGTCCAGTAACCGTGTTTCATTGGAATGAAGCAGCGGCGGGAATTCAACTCATCAAAAACAGTGCCAGGCCCAACACGGCGAATTACATTGGCCGCGCTGTAAATTGTTTTGGCGTGAACGGTGCTTTGCGGGTTTAGTTTTGACAGCTCGGGGAACAGGCTGCAAAGCAGGTCGTAAATTGAAACATCTCGCTCTTCGGCGCTAACCCACAATTTGTCGGTGTTGGCGGGGGTAGAATCGCTGATAATCATCAACTCATCGTATTTGCAGGCCAGGGCAGAGGGATTCATTTGAAACGCCAGTTTATTGTTGGTTACTTTGGCCATACGGACCCAATCCCGCCGGCTTCGGGTAGCCTGGAAATCAATGATAATTCGCATCGGGTTGTCGGTTCGTTTGATGGTAATGTAGGCGCCTACGGGCAACTTGTTCTTTTTGTACCACTCATCCAACCCAAAAACGTAGTTGTGTTTGGCAACGGTCCACCCGGAAAATGTGTTGCCGCTTCTGCCGTCAACAAACTCAAACAGAACGGGGTTGTAGGTACTGGTTGGGAAAAATGAACGGGTCTTTGGCGTAAGCGGCAGTGTGCCAACCCGCCAATGTGGATAGTTAAGAATTACCGTTGCCTTTTTTGCATCGGGTTTGGCCGCTATCGCATCTTCATCGGGGGTAATTTCGTCATCAATTTCTGTCAGCAATCCGCGCAGATCTGCATCAAAATCGTAGGGGTCGTAATCCTGCGGTTCAACCTGCAGGCGGCGGGGCACGTGATTTACCTCCGGCGGTTGAATGCGTTCCAGATACCAAAGCACCTGACCGGTGGGGCCAACATCTTCAAATCGCTCATCATGAGCCAGTTTATAGTTTACAGAAAAACGGGTGACGTCTGTAATTTCTCCACCGCTGTTCAGCCCCATTTGTTCTATAAGGTCATCAACATTAAGCGGACCTTGATTAATATCAATGGCGGCATCGGCAATATTAAAAAAGCCTTCGTGGAATTCCGGCAACGCGTCATGAAGGAAATAGAAATCCTGAAACTGTACAAAGTCATCATTACTTTCCAGCGCGGCTGCAATTTTTGATAAAATGGTGTCTTTGTAAGTGTTATACAGATCATGCGGCGTCATTAAGCCCTGCATACTGGCCAAAAGCTGCTCGCTCATATTCAGGGGATGGCCGTGTTCAAAATCTGCGGCAAAATCTTTGGCGGGAGCGCCATTAGCAAATTCAACGGATATTACCGTAAACGTGCCGTAATCGGGATGTTGCCCCTGGCGGCTGGCCACAACTTTGCCCGCAGCAAAATCCAGAGCGGGGAAGACAATAGTCTCATCTACCGCAAATGTCTCTTTCGGCTGGTAGAGTCTACCTTGTTGGAGTTCACTCCGGTTGGCAACCTCTTCTGCATCGCAGTGGGCCTTAACCAGTAGTGTCGCCAGATTATTCAGTGTTGCCGGTTGGTTTTGCTCAAAAATGTGTTGATATAAAAACTCTATATCTTTGTTTTTAACTTTAAACTGTTTTTGCCAATATTCTGCGGTTTGTGTTTTCCGTTGCTTCAACGTTGGAAATTTCCTTATGATAGTATTTGGTTCAGCATTTGTTGCTGTTTAGATACGTTATTGGGGCACTCATTTCCAGAGTACAATATAACCTCAAAATTATACTCATCTTCAAATGGCTTGACAAATTTGAGGATTTTTCCATAAAAAAACACGCCCACCTGGGAGGAAGTGAGCGTGTTTGCATATATACTGTTGCGCCTAAAAATATTGAGGAAATTTTTTTCCAGCGTCAGTCAGGCCGATAATTTTTAGAGGCTTTTATTAATGGCTGTGGGTGCAGCCAATTGGGAGGGTTTTGACACAACAGTGTATAAACTATTTGTATTTTACCAGCATTTCTAAAATTTGTCCATAAATATTTCGTAAATTTTAGCTTAAGCCCTAATATTGAGAATTTTTCTCTTTTTGCCTGCCCTGTGGGAACATGCTACACTGCCGTCAATTGAAAAACTGCCCCCAAAAAAGAGGATTGTTCCCCATGTTTAGACATCGCCGTTCAGTGGTTGCCGGCCCCGAAGAAAAAATTCCTGTTACCCGGGAAGGGTTAGCCGGCTATACCCGCCTGTTAGGTTACGTGCGCCCGTATACGGGGCGCATGGTGTTGGCCATTATCGCCCTTATATTTGGTACGCTGCTGGGCCTGGTATTGCCGCTGGTTATCAAAAGTGTGGTAGATGTTGTGTTTGTTGAGCGTAGTTTGGACCTGCTCAACCGTTTTGCAATATTACTCTTGCTCATTTTTTTGGTGCAGGCCTTTTTTAGCTTTATCAACCGGTACAACATTGCTTTTGTTGGCGAGCGGGTGGTGGCAGACTTACGAGAACAGCTTTATCACCATCTGGTAACCTTTTCTTTGCGTTTTTTTGCAGATAACCGGACCGGAGAAATTGTGTCGCGGGTTACTAACGATGTAACCACCTTGCAAGCCGCCGTAACCAATAACCTTGTTAGTTTGTTGCAACAAACGATGATGCTGATAGGCGGCTCCATTTTTCTCTTCTGGCTCGATTGGCGCTTGACCAGTATTATTTTGCTGGGCATCCCATTTGTGACGCTGACTATGGTTTTTCTGGGGCGTAAAATTCGGCGGGTGGCTACGGTGGTGCAGGACCGGCTGGCCGAAGCGACGGCTGTCGTTGACGAAAGTTTTGGCGGTATTCGTATTGTCAAGTCGTTTGCCCGGGAAGCCTACGAGACCGCTCGCTTTACCGCAAAAGTAGAAGCCACCTTTGATGCGGCTATGGAACGCGCCAAAATTTCGGCGGTGCTGGCCCCGATTATTGGGTTTATGGCCTTTATGTCCATTACTATTACCATCTGGTTTGGCGGCTACGAGGTGATTCAGGGCCGGCTGACCCCCGGTGGATTGGTGGCCTACATCATTTACACCATGCTGGTGGCCGGCCCCATTGCCGCCTTTTCCGGCTTGTACGGCCAATTTCAATCTGCGCTGGGAGCCACTCAGCGTATTTTTCAACTGCTCGATACCCAACCGGAAATCACCGATGCAGCGGATGCTGTTCTCCTGCCCACAATCATCGGGCGCCTTAATTTTAAGGATGTTAGTTTTGAGTACGATTCTGATATTCCGGTGCTGCACAACATTTTGCTGGATGTAAAACCCGGTCAGGTGGTGGCGCTGGTGGGGCCAAGCGGCGCCGGAAAATCGACCCTGATTAACCTCATTCCCCGTTTTTACGATGTTTCCGCCGGGTGCATAGCCATTGACGGTTACGATATCCGGCAGGTGGCCAGCCTGAGCTTGCGGCAGCAAATTGGCATTGTGCCCCAGGAAACCACCCTCTTTTCCGACACCATCGCCCAAAATATTCGCTACGGAAAGCTGGATGCCACTCAGAACGAGGTAGAGGCCGCCGCCCAGGCCGCCAACGCCCACGAATTTATCACAAAATCGCCGGACGGGTATCAGACCCTGGTGGGTGAGCGTGGCATAAAATTGAGCGGCGGCCAGCGGCAGCGCATCTCCATTGCCCGGGCTATTCTCAAAGACCCGCGCATCCTGATTTTGGATGAAGCCACCTCATCGCTGGATAGCGAATCTGAAAAACTGGTGCAGGAAGCCCTGGAACGATTGATGCAATCTCGCACCACATTTGTTATTGCCCACCGCCTAAGCACCATTACCAACGCCGATTGGATTGTGGTGCTGGACGAAGGCCAAATTGTAGAGCAGGGCACGCATCTGGCGTTGCTGCAAAAACAGGGGCTGTACCACAAACTGCACGACATGCAGTTTAAGTTTGTGCTGGACATGTAGCGCCAAAACAAAACCTGCACCCTGCGACTCTGCGGGTTTGCTGCACTACGGACTGTCCGCAATTGCGTTGTCTTCAATGATTGTCCAGCTTCCGTTTCCGTCTGCGGTCAGCGCCAATTCCCGGCCTTTGTACCCCGACCCATTGCCTCTGAACACTTTAACCGTGGCTGCGCTGTAATCGCGGTTGTACTCCGCCCGCTGCACGTACAGGAAGGTGCGTTCCGGCGGCAGCAGCTCAAAATATTCTTTGGCGGCCATATCGAACAGCCACACGGTTCGACCGTCGTTTTCTTGCTGCCCCTCAAATTTAACTTTCGGCTCGGTGCGATTAAATTGAAGGACCAGATCGTTGGTCTGGCCCCGCGTCTCCCGTTCATGGTGGTACACCGCCAGCCGAACCTGATTGTTTAGACCATATTCCGTGCTGAAAAGCTCGCAGGCCAGGGTAGGCAAAAGCAGCCCGACCAGAATTATAAAGAGGTGTAGGTGTCTGGAATAATGTTTTCTGCGTGGAATCGTATTGCGTACTGCATATTTTGTACCAGGCTTTTCCTTACGCAATACGTAGTACGCAGTACGTGAATTTTTGGACAAAGATGTTTCCAGAGGATGATTACCGGCCGGTTTACCCATTTTTCTCATCCTTTTTGGCCACCTCCCACAGGGCGTCCATTTCCTCAATCGACATTTCCGGCAGCCGTTTACCTTGAGCCGCAGCCAGAGTTTCCAGCTTTTTAAAGCGACGGGTGAAGCGGGCATTAGTGCTGCGCAGCGCGCTCTCCGGGTCTATTTTGCGCCAGCGGGCCAGGTTGACCACGCTGAACAGCAGGTCGCCAAATTCTGATTCCAGGTGTACCGGATTCCCGGCCTCCACAATTTCGTGGGCTTCTTCAATGACCTTTTCCAGCACGCCTTCGATGTTGGGCCACTCAAAGCCAACGCGCACCGCCCGTTTTGAAATGGCCATAGCCTGCGTCAGGGCAGGCAGCGCCGGCGGAACACCATCCAGCGCGGAGGCGGTGGAATTTGCCTGCCCTTTGGCCGCCTTTTCTTCTTTTTTGATGGCATCCCAATTGGTGGCCACATCTTCCACCCCGTTCACCACCACATCGCCAAAAACGTGGGGATGACGCCGCAGCAGTTTGCGGTTGATGTGGTCAATAACATCACCCATTTTAAATTCACCGTGGTCAATGGCCACCTGCGTGTGCAACGCAATTTGCAGCAGCAAGTCGCCCAACTCCTCGGCCAGGGCGGCGGGGTCATCTGCGTCGAGCGCTTCCAGCACTTCGTACGTTTCTTCCAACAGGTACGGGCGCAGACTGCGGTGGGTCTGCTCCCGGTCCCACGGGCAGCCGTCCGGAGCCCGCAGACGGGCAATGGTTTCCTGAAATGTGGAAAAGTTGTTGCGCGTGCCGGCGGGCAGGTAAATGGAGGTTGGTGTATCCAGATGCGGTTGATTTTTGAGCGTGTTAAGTGGGCAGCGCCGGATCCGCTCGGCTGCTGTGCCGGGAGACTGCACCAGAGTCAGCTCAAATTCATCGGGATAGGCGTTGAGCAGACACTGCTGCACCTGTTCCGCCTGCGTCACACTACTCAGGTTGGAAATCAGCGCCGGGCGATCCGGTTCCAGCGGCGGATGAGAGTGCGCGGCAACGGTATCCGCATCGACCAGTTGCAGGATGCCGGATGTTTTGGCGCCGGCGGCGGTTAGCGCCGGTTCAATAAAATTAAGGCCGGCCACAATCGTAACCGGAATCTCTTCGTTGTGAGCCAGATTTTGAATGAGCGGAACCGTTGGCTCTCCCAGGTTGGGATGGCCGGGTACGGCATAAAATACGCCGGTGTCACGTTTTCCCAGGCGCACCACCTTGGCGGCAATCTGTTGCAAAGTAAGGTCGTCAAAGGTGTGAATGACAGGTGCGGTTAGGTCGCTTGCGCTGGGGTGCGCGGCAGTGCGCAGATAAATTTCGTTGGCTTCGGATAGCAGTTTAAAGGCGGCTCGAGTCCACTGTTGGCTGCTGCCCGGCCCCAACCCAATAATGGTAATGCCAGATGGCATAGTTTTCTCCATAGCGTTAATTTTGGACAATTGTGCTAACTATTCGGCAGGCAGGTATTTTGGGCAAAATCAGGCTGAGGCTAAAAAATTAGAAATCCCCGTAACCGTTCACCCCCCTCCAACCCCATACGCATCAAGCTAATAATTAGAGTAATGGGGAACAATCAGAGCAGATTTTACTCCCCCCTGAAAAAAATTGTAAATG
>CAYWSS010000180.1:0-9500 GCA_964460505.1 uncultured Caldilineaceae bacterium
ACGGCTGGGTGGGCGCATTAAAAGAGAACAACCGGCTGCTTAAAATAAGGGGCAAATCACTGGTGGTGGCCAACGGCGCTTTTGAGCAGCCCCTTATTTTTGAAAACAGCGACCTGCCCGGCGTGATTCTGGGTTCGATGGCCCGGCAGTTAATGCACCGGTACGGGGTCATCCCCGGCCAACGGGCCGTGGTGCTGTCAGCCAACGATGACGGTTTGCAGACGGCGCTCAATTTAAATGCCGCCGGAGTAGACATCGCCACCGTGGCCGAGATGCGCCCCACCGTTGAGCCGGAGCTGCCGGCCCGGCTGGAAGCGGCCAACATTCCGCTGAGAACCCACGCCACCGTTATCGAAGCCGCCGGCACCTCAACTGTGGCCGGGGCCATTGTGGCTCAAATTGATAGTGAGAAATCCACGGCAGGCGGGCCGGTATCGCCCCAATCAGGCACCGAAGCCTTTTTCCGCTGCGACCTGCTGGTCTGCTCCCACGGCTGGATTCCGGCCACCGGGCTGCTCTATCAGGCCCAGGCCAAATTGGCCTTCAACGAAGCCCGCGCCGAATTTTTGCCCGCCCAACTGCCGCCCAAAATTCACGCGGCGGGCCGGGTAACGGGCAGCCATTCGCCGCCGGCAGAACTGATTGAGGGGCAGGTGGCCGGTCTCAACGCGGCGCGGGACGCCGGATTCGGTAGCGGCGCCCCGCAGTCGCTGGCCGAACAGGGCCAGGCCCTTAAAACCGCGGAGCCAAAACGGACCTCCGGCTACATTTACGTGCCCGGCGGCAAACATACTTTTGTCAGCTTTGATGAAGATGTGAGCCTCAAAGATATCCGCGATGCCGTGGCCGAGGGATACAGCAGCATGGAGCTGCTCAAGCGGTACAGCACGGTTAGCATGGGGCCGAGCCAGGGCGCGTACGAAAGCATCAACACCATGGCCCTGTGCGCCGAGGCCAACGGCCAATCCATTGCCGAAACGGGCACCACTACCAGCCGCCCGCCGTTCACCTCGGTGCCGCTGGGCGCGCTGGCCGGGCGGATGATGGAACCGGTGAAAACCACGCCGATACACGCCTGGCATCTCACCCGAGGGGCATCGATGATGAATGCCGGGTTGTGGAAACGGCCCGAATTTTACGGCAATCCGGCGGATGAGGTGCTGGGTACGCGCAACAGACTGGGCCTGATTGACGTTTCGACGCTCGGCAAGCTGCAACTGCACGGCAAAGATGTGCCGCACCTGCTGGAGCGGGTGTACACCAATCGCTGGCGCAAGCTGGCCGTGGGTCGGGTGCGGTACGGCGTGGTGTGCAGCGAAGAGGGAGTGCTGGTGGACGATGGCGTATCGGCCCATCTGGCGGATGATTTGTGGTACATGACCGCCACCACCAGCGGGGTAAACGCCACTTACGAAACCATCCAGTGGTACATGCAATCGGGCTGGAATCTGGATGTGCGTGTCCTCAACCTGACCGATACCTACGCCGCCATGAATCTAACCGGCCCCCACGCCCGCCAAATGCTCCAGCCGCTGACCGGTGTTGACCTGAGTAACCAGGCATTTCCCTACATGGGGGCGCGACAGGGCGCGGTGGCCGGGGTGCCGGCCATTCTGCTGCGCATTGGCTTTACCGGCGAACTGGGTTACGAGCTGCACGTGCCGGCCGGATACGCGCTCTATCTGTGGGAAACGCTGATGGAGGCAGGCCGCGCCTTTGACATTATCCCCTTTGGGGTGGAGGCCCAGCGGGTTATGCGGCTGGAGAAGGGCCATTTTATCATCGGGCAGGATACCGACGCCCTGACCAACCCGATGATAGCCCACATGGAGTGGGCGGTAAAGCTGGGCAAAGCAAGCTTTTTGGGCAAACCGTCGCTGGTGCGCATCAAGCGGCGCGGCACCACTCAGCAACTGGCGGGCTACCAGATGCTCAACCCGGCGGTGGTGCCGGAGGAGGCCAATCAGATTGTGGTGCCCAACCCGGCCAAACCCATTGGTCTGGAAATTATCGGGCGGGTGACCAGCGCCCGCTACAGCCCCACCCTGCAACAATCCATCGGCCTGTGCCGGCTGCCGGTGGAGCGCAGCCAGCCGGGCCGCGAATTTACCGTGCGTATTCGGGGAGAGATGCACCAGGGCAAAGTGATGCCACTGCCGTTTTACGACCCGGCGGGTGAACGGTTGAAAAGTTGACGTTTTGACAAACCGGCCCCTGCAAGGCATCATCACTTTTATCGTACAAATTCAGTGAACCCGTCAAAATCGTGCTGTGGCCGGTCTCTTGACCGCGCCCGCTTAGGTGGCTTGGTCGGAGACCGGCCACAGCACCGGGTTTACTGAACCTGTACCTTTTATCTGATTTTTACACATTTCCGGCCCGGCCCCAAACTGAAAAATCCCAACAATCCCAATCTTTTCCACTGGCTGATTAATTTCATTCACAAGGCCCGCTATCTATTTCTCCGGCTATCCAAAACCGGCAGAATATAAAGGTCAATATTCCGGGGTAGTGGTATAATACCGTCCGTGTAAATAAATACATCTGGAGCATTTGAATGACGTCCACCCCGGACAAACAATCGATACCCCAGCTAAACCTGCGGCCGGACGCAGACCCGGCAACGCCATCCACACCGGTGCTACAAGGCCTTGACGACAGCGAAGTCATCGCCCGCAGAAAAGCGGGGCTGGGCAACGACACCAAAATAAAGACCGCCCGCACTTATCTTGAAATTGTGCGTGACAACCTTTTTACCTTCATCAACGTGGTGTTTTTGATCATCAGCATCGTTCTCTTTTCGTTGGGGTACCACAGCGACACGCTGATTATCGCCGCCACCGTGCTCAGCGCCACCCTGGTCAACGCCGTGCAAGAGGTGCGGGCCAAGTGGCAGCTTGATCGCATTGCGCTGTTAACCCGCCCCAAAGCCACCGTCGTCCGGGAGGGGCAGGAGAAACAAATTGACCCCACAGAAATTGTAGTGGGCGATATATTGTTGACCAACCCCGGCGACCAGATTTTGGTTGATGGGCAGGTGGTGGGCAAGAGCCAAATGGAGGTTGACGAATCGCTGCTGACCGGCGAGGCCGATTTGGTCCACAAACAGGCCGGGCAGGAAGTGTTTTCCGGCAGTTTTTGTGTAACCGGCAGCGCCCGGTACGAAGCCCAAAAAGTGGGCGCAGACAGCCTGGCGCAAAAACTAACGGCCGAGGCCCGCACCTTCCGCGTTTCCCGCACCCCGCTTCAACGCGAAATTAACCTGATTATTCGGGTGCTGTTGCTCATGGCCACCTTCCTCTGGATTTTGGAGCTGATTTCCTGGCAGCTTGGTGTGGTTTCGCTGGCGGATACCGCCCAATACATTGCCGTTACCGCCGGGTTGGTTCCTGCCGGGCTGTATCTGGCCATCACCCTGGCCTACGCTCTGGGAGCCGTGCGAATGGCCAAACAGGATGCCCTGATTCAGCAGGCCAACGCGGTAGAATCTTTGAGCAACGTCGATGTCATCTGCCTGGATAAAACCGGCACGCTGACCACCAACCATCTTAACCTGCATCAGGTTTGTGCGGTGGGCATCAACGAGGCCGAATGCCGGACGCTGCTGGGAGACTACGCGGCCAGCACCATTGGCGGTAACCGCACCAACGAGGCCATTGAAGCCGTCTGTCCGGGCCGGCCGCGCACCGCGCTCAACCGCGTTCCTTTCTCCTCGGCCTACAAATGGAGCGCGCTGGCGTTTAAAGGGGCAACCAATGCGCCGGGGCAGAGTGGCATTTACGCGCTGGGCGCGCCGGAAATCCTGAATAATAATATGACCATCACCGCTGAGTTGGCAGGCCAGATTGATGCCGCCACCGAACAAGGGCTGCGCGCCATTTTGTTTGGCTACAATTCGGATGTTGATACCCCCCTATTTGATAAAAATGAACAGCCGGTTTTACCCTTGCTGACCCCGCTGGGCGTGGTTACTTTTACCGACGAACTGCGGAACTCCGCCCGCGAAACGTTGGATGCCTTTGCCGAAGCCGAAGTTGAAGTCAAGATCATTTCCGGCGATAACCCGCAAACTGTGGCCGCCCTGGCCCGGCAGGTGGGGTTGGGGCCTGATATTCAAGTGGTCTCCGGCCTGGAACTGGAAAAGATGGATGCGCTGCAATTTAATCAAATTGCCCAGGAAGCCACCATATTTGGCCGGATTACCCCCGATCAAAAAGCCAGGCTGGTGCAAAGCATGCGCAGCCAGGATCACTACGTGGCCATGATGGGTGATGGGGTTAACGATGTGTTATCGCTGAAGCAAGCCAATGTCAGCGTGGCCATGGAAAGCGGCAGCCAGATTGCCCGCAACGTGGCCGATATGGTGCTGCGCAACGACTCCTTCGAAGCCCTGCCCTTCACCTTCATTGAGGGGCAGCGTATTCGCAACGCAGTATTGGATCAGCTAAAACTGTTTATGGTGCGCATTTTTGGCGCAATTTTGCTCATCCTCTCCATTGGATTGGTCACCGGCACTTTCCCGCTGTTGATCAAACACAACAGCGTGGTGGTGCTGCTCACCGTGGGGCTGCCAACTACGGCCCTGGCCTTTTGGGCCAAACCGGGGCAGCTTCCGCCGCGCAGTATGGTGCGCTCTATTCTGCATTTTGTCCTGCCGGCCACCTTGTTGCTGACGCTGGTGGGGTTATTTGTCTATTTGGGCTATTTGCTGCTCACCTTCCTGATTTTGTACCTGTACAACGTGGAAAATGTAGTCAACGAAGCCGCCCTGCTGGAAATGCCCCGCAGCGCGTTGGTTACCATCTGGGTGCTGTGCGGTATCGAATTGCTGCCCTTCCTGAAACCGCCCACCCCGGCCTGGACCGGCGGCGAACCGCTCAGCGGCGACAAACGCCTCTCGTATCTGGCCATTACCATGTTGGTAATGTACTTTGTAATTATGGCCGTCCCTCAATTTCGGGAGTTCTTTAATCTGGCCGTGATGAATTTATTTGATTACGTTATTCTATCCGTGTTGGCGGTTGGCTGGGGTTTCCTGCTGCGCTACGTGTGGCGGGCCAAGCTGCTGGATCGATTTTTGGATACGGATTTGAGTTAGGCAATACCGTGATGCGTGACGAGTGATGTGTGATGCGTGAAAAGCAGTCTTATCACGCACCCCGTATCATGTATCACGTTTACCGGCAGCACCAAGTTTTAGGGCAAACTCAATGGGGAACAAAATCTTCAACACCCAACAGTTGAACAACACCACCTGGATTCTCCTGGGCCTTATTATTTTGCTGTCAGGCGCCGTTGTGCTGCTACAGCCCAATGCGGAAACAACCCCCTCCCCGGCTCATACAGCAGAAACTCCCACCGACATTCAATCGACGGCAAACACCGAATCAGCGCCGGCCGGCAACTCCACAGGCTGGTGGGGCAGCGTGGTATTGGCCTTGCAAGTCGGGGTTGGGGCCGGGTTAACCGGCTTCCTCATTGGCTTCAAACGGGGGCAGCTACACGAGGCCAAGAAGCGCGGGCAAAAACATCAAAATTTACAGAAGGAAAGCTGATGACGACCTCTCCCGGAGTTAAACAATTTATTAAAAAACATGCGCTGGCCACCGTGGCCATCGGGTTTTTGATTGCGCACTCAGTGTTTAACTTTATAGAAACCTCAATCAACGGCTTTGTGATGCCATTGATACAACCGCTGTTAGGCAACGCACACTGGTCGGAGCACACTGTTAACGTGGGGCCATTTTCCTTTCAATGGGGCCCCCCCGTCGCCGCCGGTATTCATCTGCTGGTGGCGGTGGGCCTTGTTCTCATCGTTATCAAAATTTTGGAATTTGAGAATGAATAAAAAATCAGGGATTAGGAGTTAGTAAAAAATCCCTAACCCCCAACTCCCGGAATCCCCGGACACAATTCAAAACTACTTTGAACAGGATACACAATGAGCAATCACGCACCTTCCGCAAAAAATGAACTGCTGACTCAGGCTCGCGCGCTGCACGAGCAAATCCGCGCCTGGCGGCGGGCAATTCACCGCTATCCCGAACCGGGATTTACTGAAACCCGCACCGCCGCACTGATCAACACAGCCCTGTTTGACCTGGGTATCCCCACCGAAACCGAGGTGGCCAAAACGGGCGTGGCCGGCACTATCCGGGGCGGAGATGGCCCAACGGTCGCCCTGCGGGCCGACATTGATGCCCTGCCCATTACCGAGGCCAACGGCACGGCGTTCGACAGCACACGGCCCGGCTTGATGCATGCCTGCGGCCACGATGCCCACACCGCCATGCTGCTGGGCGCGGCCACAATCCTGAAGAAGCTGGCCGGTCAGGGTCGCTTGCCGGGCACGGTGCGGCTGCTGTTTCAACCCAGCGAGGAAGGGCAGGATGATGAAGGCAAATCCGGCGGGATGCGCATGGTGGAGGAAGGTACGCTGGCTGGGGTAAATGCCGTCTTTGGATTGCACGTGGACACCAGCCTGGATACCGGCACCGTAGCCACCCGCCCCGGCCCGATGATGGCCGGCGCCGACACCTTCGACATTACCCTGCACGGCAGCGCCGCCCACGCCGCCCGGCCGCACCAGGGGGTGGATACCATCGCCCTGGCGGCAAACGTTATCCAGGCGATCCACCAGATTGTGAGCCGCCGCCTGAATCCGGTGGAGGAGGGCGTAATTACCATCGGCACCATTAACGGGGGAACCAAAGAGAACATTTTGGCCGGCAAGGTATCGATGAGCGGCACCATCCGCAGCTTCAGCCTGGAGAGCCGGCAGCTTTTGCAGAACGAGTTGCGCCGGGCGTGCAGTTTGGTGGAGGCGCTGGGTGGTCGCTACAAATTGAACTATCAAACCGGCTACCCGCCTGTAATCAATGATGAGCGCGCCGGCAACATTATGCGCGCTGCAACCACAGATTTGTTGGGGGTGGAAAACGTGCTGGAAGCCCCCAAACTCATGGCGGCAGAGGATTTTGCGTTTATGGCTCAGGCTGTGCCCGGCTGTTTTTTACGATTGGGGGTTCACAATCCGGCGTGGGAGCAGCGGTATTTTGTGCACACGCCCACATTTCGGCTGGATGAAGAGGCCCTGCCGGTGGGGTCGGCCTCGCTGGCTGCTACCGCCCTTGAGTGGCTGCGGCAGCACAACTGAGTGATGCGTGACCGGAACACGTATCACGCATCACTCTTCGTCGTCGTCGCTTTTATCCAGCCGCCGGCGCAATACCTCGGGGATAGCGCCGCCCAGAGATAACAGTTCCATCGCCTCTTCGCTGTCGATGGGGGGCACTTCTTCACCTCTCAGGCTGTAATCTTCGTCTGACACTTCGGGAGCAACCGGCGCAGTCACCGACAGCGGCGCCGCCGCCAGTTCTTCGGCAGAGAGTTTCTCGTCTTCCGGCTCCAGCATAGCATCATCCACCATGGCCTGCTGCACCCAGTCAAGCACTTCGCCGGCATCGGTTAGCAGCAACGCGCCACGATCGAGCAGTTCGCGGTTGCCGGCCGTATTTTCTTTGACAAATACCGGCAGTCCCCGCTCAATAGCGGCGGCAGCCCGCTCTTGCGACTCTGCATCGCTATCGGGGATGAGCAAGGCCAGCGTCAGGTGGTCGATGAGCAGGTTGCGGGCGTCGGCCAGTTTTTCCTGATAACCGGTATCGGGCGGAAACGGGCTGACCAAAACGGTGCGCCCGGCCTCAACGGCAGCATCCAGTTTACGGGTGGTTTTGGCAAAGGCGCTCAACCCCATAGGCAACATGGCTACGGTGGTGCCGCTTTCTGTGGCCAGCATCATATCAAACGTTTCACGATCCAGCCCCCGCGAATAACCGCTGACCAGCCCAATCGATTCCGCCTCCAGCGTGGTCATCAACTTGCTGATGAAGGCGGCGATGTTCTTTTCTGAACCGTGATACCCCAACATGGTCACACCGGGTTGGTTGAGCAAATTGGTATCGCCGCGCACCCACAGCACCAGTGGCTGTTTTGACGGCGGCAGCGTATATTTTAACCGTTTGGGATAACGCGGATCAGTGACAAGAAGCGGCTCCAGCTTTTGCGCTTGCCACTGCTCCAATTCGGTCGCCTGCGTATCCAGTTGGCTGCTTATGCTGAGCATTCGCTCGGCATCGTCATCGGGCAGGCCAAAGGTAGTAGACAACTCCAGCGGCGACAGGTCGAACAAATCAGCCAGACTCCGCCCCTCGCTAACGGCCCAGCGCAGAATGATGGGTTTGACCAGATTTAATTTGAGCTTGCTCTTTTGAATGAGCGCAAGCCAGTAAACCTTTTCAGAATAGTCAGCCATTGCCTCACCTGCTTGTTAGAGTTTAATGAGTTGGGTGAGTTAGACGAGTTGGATGAGTTGTTCAACGGCCGAGAAGTCTGAAAACTCACCAAACTCACCCACTTTATTTTACCTGCAATCGAATAACACACGGTTCCGGGAAGTTACCGGTTTTGTCAACCACCACCAGCCTGAAGCTGTACTCGCCGGGAGGAACCGTATCGCTGTTCCAGGAACCCAGTACGCCGCTGGGGACCGGGTTATCAAAACGGGAGACAAACACCCAATTATTTGTGGCCGGGTCCTGAAATTCAAACTTGTAATAATCAAAGTTATCGATGGCGGCAGCCCCCAAAATTTGAACGACGCCAACCACGCCGGCGCCGTCGCCGGGTTGGAAGATGTTGGCCGCCGGATTGGGACAATTGGGGGCCTGTCCCTGCGCCGTGTCAGGGGTGGGCGGCACCGGCGTATCTTCGATAGCGGCCACGGTGGGGGCAATCCTCGGTTCGGGCGTGGCGGTGGAGGTTGGGGTAGGCAGCAGCGGCGGCGAAGTTGGCGTGGGCGGCAGGGCGATAATCGGGGTCGGCGTGGGTGTATCGGGCGGCGGGGGCACAATGGTTGGCGTAACCAGGCTCAAATAATAAACCCCCAACATTAATACCAGAACAATGGTGAAGCCGGCAAAGGCGCGCACCATGCGCACGCTGGCGTTTTCACGTTCCAACGAAAATATCGAGCGGCTGCGGTCCCGACGGGCCAGCCACATCAGTCGCAGAAAAAATATGGCAATTAACCCCAAAATAATGTAAAGCCACGTATCAAAAATTACAATTGGCCGAAGAAATTCTAACATATGATATGCTGTTTCTCTGGGTTCAGATGGTGTTTTTCGTAACTGCTCACCCGTCATGTCATTTTGAAACCGAAGGCCGGGAAATCTCTGAAATGATATGCTTGAGTAGTTACTGTTTTCAAACTGTAGAGTATACAACTAGGGGTAAATGAAGCAAATTATGTCAGCGTGGCTGTTAATGTTTGATATAGCACTCCAGAAAAGTTTTCGCCCAACGATTTACGTATTGCGTATTAGCCCCTTCTTTACGCAAGACGCAATACGAAAGTTATTTAGGAAAAAACTTTTCTGGACATCTATACTGAGATTAGTTTGAAACCGGAACTTTTTAGAAAGATGAGGTGTCATGCC
>CAYWSS010000181.1:0-9435 GCA_964460505.1 uncultured Caldilineaceae bacterium
GGTCATGGTTGGGCGCGGCGTGGAAGAAGGCATCACAAAGGCGTTAAATTGGTGGACGGTGCTGGTGGGCGTGGGCGCGGGGGTTTCAAGCGGTTCGTTGCTGACAACCACAGAGCAGCCCGTGGCCGCAATAAATAATAATGATGCGGTTAAAAGTATAAGTTTTTCTTTCATAATACTTATCCTTTGTTAACAAAAGACAATGTTGGCCCTTCAATTGCCGGCCAGTTGAAAGGTGGCATTCAAATCGTATCCGGCGGCCCCTCTGGCCCGTACACCTTGCCCGCCGCCCCCGGCAATGCTAATGACATACATATCATTTGGGGCGTGGATGGGCAGCGTAGCATTGTGTGTTTTGCCCGGCTCTGTTATCAGCAAGGCCCAGCCGCCGGTCCATTCTACTCTAATCTGTTGGCCGGTGGTTTGCTGGCCGTACTCGTTTAGCACGTTGAGCCGCAGGCGCGGGTAGGGCGTCAGCGAAGTTTTCCACTGCGCCGATGATACCTGCCATTGTTCCCCTTTTCCCGATACCGGGATGACTTCTGTTTCCAGTTTGTCGATGGGGAAATTGATGGTGTCCGGATCAAGTTTGGCATCGGCTTCAGCCAACTGGTCTTGCGGGCTGATGAGCGATTTGTAACTCCAGTCGCGGGCTGCAAGGCGACGGGTATCGTTTTTAAGGGCATCAACCACGGGCAGGGTGCTGCCGTCAACTTTGTACCAGGCTGCCCCTTCCCACGCGCCATCCCAGTGACCGCCCGCGCTGTTGGCCATAAGCCAGGGCATGTAGGCAAAGTAGTAGGCCGGGGCGTCATCAAGCATGGTGTGGTAGGCTTGCAGCGTTAGTTCGGTGACATCGTCATCGGTTACGGCGGGGTAGCGCGGGTCTTGCGCGTCGCCGGCCAGCGGCCCGCCTTCAGTGGTAATAATGGGGATGTAAAATCCAAACTGGTCATGGAAAATTTGCGCGTAGGCATTAAATTTGTAAAAGCCGTTTGAGTCTTCGTGGATGGTGTCACCCACATAATAACCGCCGGGGTTTTTAGCGTTGATGCGGGCCTTGTTGATAGCCTTGACCTGGTCCGGCGAAAGGCCTCGCCGCGCAATTTCTTCGTCGTTCAGGCGTACGCCCCACAGGTTTACCTGGTCGGTGGGGTAATCAAAGGGGTGGTTGAGAAAATAGTTGTGCAGCGGAATCCAGGCCCGTTCCAGCAGGTCGGTGCGTTTGGTTCCCGCCAGTTTTTGCAAAAACTCACGCAAAAATTTCATATCGTCGTACGCGCCGCCGGGGGCCAGGGTAGGCAGCCCCACATAGCCGCCCGCGTTGTGAATGGCCTCGGCGGCAGGCAGCCACAATTCCAGAATACGGTCAACGCTAATGGCTTCGCCGGCGCGCCAGCCGCCGGGAAAACCGCCAATATTCGGCTCGTTGTAAAGCTCAAAATAATGCGCGCCCAGCGGCAGGGCAGATTCAACCATTGGCCCCAGATGCTCGTATGGCTCGTTGTAAGGTTTGTAGATGCGGATCACCGGTTCTATATTATTGGCAACCAGCCGCTCAACCAGGTATTGGTGTTCTATTTTGGGAACATCGCCCTGCATAATTTTGACCCACTTAATATTCATGGCCACCATCTCATCCACAAAAAAATCGACCATGCCGGCGGGCTGGCCCAAAATGGTGGGCGCATAGTGCACCCCGCGCCCGTTATCGTTTGCCGGGCGCGGGTAGTCGGCCAGGCGGCCAAATGTAGAGAGGCGGTTGATGGTGTCTGTTTCGGTAGACAGGGTGCTAAACCGTTTGGTGTTGGCCACGTTTTGCGGCTTGAGGCCCGCGCTTAAATTCCACCGGGTTTCACCCTTGCGCGGATGGTTTTTAAGGGCATCAACCACGGGCCGGTGCTCCCCTTTCATATCCTGGTACCAGGCGTTAATTTCCCAGACCGTGCCGCCAAAAAAGTTTAGGGCCTTGTTGCCAATAAACCAGGTGTTGTTGGCAAAATACCATTCGGGCGCTTCGTCCAGCATATATTCGTAGTAGGCCAGGGTCCACTCCATTTGCATTTGCTCGTCCACACAGGGGTAGCGGGGGTCTTCGCAGGAGCCAACCGTGGCCCCGCCCTCGGTACTGATAAGCGGGATTTTGTGGCCAAAAATTTCTTCAAATTGGTCCTGATAACCGATAAAATGCAAGAAAGCGGTCACATCTTTGGTGGGGTCATCGCCCAGATGGTAGCCGTTATCTTCAAACTGTTTGGCCCGGGCCTCGTTGATGCCCCGTACCTGATATTTGTCCAGTTTGTAGCGGGCAATTTCTTTGGCGGTCAAGGCACGGCCGGTAAGATTTACATCGTCGGTGGGGTAATCCGGGGGGTGGTTGATGGCGTAATTATGTACCGCTCCCCAGGCACCGTACAGAATTTGGGCGTCGCCGTTATCTTTGATGGCGTGCAGGAACTGCTGAAAAAAACTGTCGCGGTAATCCATGGCCCGCACGTTTTTTCCAACCGGAAAAATTGACGGCAGCGACGGTAATCCGCCCCGGGCCTGAACTTCGCGGGCGGCGGGCGCCCAGATTTGGGCTAAACGCCCGGGGTCGGGTTTGCCGCCATCGTAGCACCAGCCGCCGTCTTTGCCCCAAATATCAGGCTCATTGTACAGTTCGTAATAATAAACCCCTTTGGGCACGTAATGTTGAACCATACGCCCCAGCGACCCCAAATCCAGCGGGTCGTTGCAGCCAATGTAAATGCGGGCAATGGGCATAATGTCGTTGGCCACCAGTTGCTCTACCAGATAATCGTGGTGACGCCCTTCGGTGCCGTCGTTTAAATACTTGACCCACTTGATGCCCATGTCTTTAACTTCTTTAACAAAGTAATCGGTTACCTCTTTATCTTCACCGTAGGGCGTGGTACTCCAGTGGATACCCATGCCGTTGTCATTTTTGGGGCGGGGGTAGGCCGATAGGGGCAGCGGTTTGTCTAATTGTCTATTTTGAAAGGCAGGGGAGGGTTGCTGGGCCAGTGCGGGCAATGCCCCGGAAGCGGTGGTAAAGCATATGGTGATGGTAAAAAATGCAATGGCAATCAGGTGTTTGCGTATCATCTTGAATGTATTTCATCTTAACGGACAACTTGTTTGCCCTTCAACCGATAAACAAAAGCTAACAATTCGGCCACGACCGAATACAATTCCGGTGGAATAATTTGCCCCACATCAAGCTGGGCCAGTAGCTCAACCATATCCGGGTCTTTGCGAATAGGGACGCCATTTTCCTGCGCCAGGGCAATGATTCGCTCTGCAATTTCACCCTGGCCGGTGGCGCTTACTGCAGGAGCCGCCATTTGATCTACATCGTAAGACAGGGCTACGGCTCGCTGCCGCTGTTTTGTATTTCTTTTTGATCTGATCGAACGATAATTGGTCATGGCCGGTACGCTATAGGTCAGGCGATAATATTTATTTGCGGCATAGGCACTTCAATGCTGTCAATGGGTTCCGGCTGTTCAAAGACCGTTTTTTCTTCGGGCGTTAGTATGTTTGCCGTTAAAGAATCTATCTCGTAGCCCAGGTGATTCAAGTTTAAACCCAATTCATCAAGGTCAGCTTCCACTAGCTCATGGGTTTGTTCTCTGCCACTGAGAATTTTTCCGCTCAGATGTTTTTCAAAAACAGTTAAGTTGATGGCCATTTCGCCCAGGTCCGGCAGATCCAGCAGGAGGGCCAGCCGTAAATTGTTGGGATCAACGCTGCTGTTCCCGGAGCGTTTGTAAACTTTAAGATGGGCTGTTTGTGGCCCATCCGGTGTATTAAGCGGGATGGGAAAGCTGTAAAACGGCTCCATTGCCGGGTTGGGAGCATTGGTCAGGTTTGAAAGCTGAATGGCCCCCAAATCATGAGAAACAACCTCTAGCTGCCCGGCCAGATTTTGGAGTATTTGCGTTGTTTGCTCATTGAGATGGCTGTTGGCCAGTACGTTAGAAATGGCAGAAGAAAGTCGCTGCAACGGATTTGTCGTACTGTTGTCATCCAGTAACGTTGGTGCGGTCTGGGCCGTGGTTTGAGCGCTCATTTCCGGGGTGGGTTTGGCCGCTGCCGGAATATTGTTTCCCGGCCCCGTGGCGGTGGCTGGATGGGGCGCGGCACTGCCTTTGCCGAGAACTGTCTGGGCCGCTGTATTTGCCCCGGACTGGTTGGCCAGTTGAGTTTCCGGCGGCGTACCCAGATTGGTAATCAGGTTGGCCAGCCGGGCAACAATTTGTTCGGCTGGGGTATCGGGCGAAATTGACCAGTTGGCCATTTGTGACAGGGATGAGTTGATGGTTGATAGTAAATTATTGAGCGCCTGTGTTTGAGATGCCGTAAGCTGCGGCTGGTTTTGTCCGCTGATGGCCTGCAAAAGCTGCTGTTGCGGTGTGTTTGCTGTTGATTGGGCCTGGTTGGCCAGTGTTTGCAACTGGTTGTGCGCAACCTGCAAATTCTGTTGAAGCGTGGTCAGGCGTTCGGCCACGGGAAACGAGTTGTTAAGCAGATGGCGGGCCATAGCCACAGACTCTTCACTGACCGGCAACTGGTTGGTGTGCAAGTAGACCAGCGCCTGCAAATTGCCGGCTTTGCTCCCATTTTCAGGGGGGAGCGCTCCGGAATTTGACAGCGTTTGCCACAGGGTTCGTACATCCTGAATGGTTTCGGGGTTCAGGGCCTGGCTGTTGGCAAAAATTGCTTTGGCAATATTTTGGTTGGTTTGGTCTGCTTCCAGCCCCCAGGAGGTCAGCAAAGATTGCAGGTTGCCGGGGGCCAGGCCAACTGACAATTGCCCCTCGGTTGCGGCAGCGGGGCTGCTTTGGTGCATAATTTGCAGCGATACTTTATCGGCGCTCAGTTGAGTAACCTGTAACAATACGCGCTGCTGCGGCTCCAGGGGCACATCAGAGTGAACCATTATGGATTTGCCGTTAAAATTTAGCAGCGCCATTTCGTCCTGTACCCGCTGTACGGTAGCTCTAATCAGGTGCCCTTCGGCCAGTTTAACAAGTTCTGCATCGGCGGGTTTGGAGATATGTATAAAGTTGGATAACGCTGCATTTGTTATCAGGTTACTCATTTTTGTCTTTTCATTGATAGGGGCGCAGTAATTTACCTAACACTGCGCCCCTATGCGTTCAAAAACTGCCATTCAGACGGGTACGTCCCAACATTGGGGAAAGCACCCTATTCATACTATCGTTTGAGATTGACCAACTCCTGTAACATTTCATCGGAGGTGGTAATGACCCGGCTGTTTGCCTGAAAACCACGTTGGGCCGAAATCATACTGGTAAATTGTTGCGCCAGTTCTACGTTGGACATTTCCAGATAGCCGGCGGTCAGGCTGCCCTTGCCCTCTCTGCCGGGCAGTCCAACCTGGGGAGTGCCGGAGTTTGCTGATACCACAAACAAACTTTGACCTTCTTTTACCAACCCGCCGGGGTTAGTAAAGGTAGCCAGCGCAATTTGTCCCAGATTACGGGTGAGACCGTTGGTGAAAAGTCCCGACACCTCACCGGTAGTGCCTACGGCAAACGTGGACAGTGAACCGGGGGATAACCCATTTTGGGTAGAAGTAGTGACATTGCTCAGGCCCATCAACTGGGTAACATCTGTCAGGTCCAGGGAAACGGTTTCTGTGTTGGAGCCGTTACCGTAATCCACGGCCAGGGTTGTGGCCGGGTTGGTTGAGGCAAAACTGCCGTCAGCCAAAAAGTTAATGGTAGTCCCGGCCGGCGTAACGCTGACCCCGGCTTCTGTGGTGGCGGCTGTCCAGGTCCACTGGTTGGCGGTGGCTCCCTTGGTAAAGGTCAGGTTGATGGTGTGTAAAATCCCCAAAGAGTCGTAGGTGCCGATGGTAGCGGTGGCAGTATCGCCTGCTACCGCTTCCGCATCCAGATTGCCACTCATTTCCATGGTGGTTGAGGCCCGGGCCATGCTTTGCCCAAATGGAATAACGATGTCACCCATAGCCTGGCTGGTATCAACTAGGCCTGTGGTGGGGTCGGCTTGCCAGCCCTTCACCTTCATGCCGGTGGCCAGGTTGAGCATGGCCCCATCAATGCCAACATCCAGATTGCCGTCCCGGGTGTAGGCAAAGCCGCCTTCACCATTATCCAGAATAAGAAAACCATCACCCTGAATGGACAGGTCGGTCAGTTTGCCCGTGTCTTGCAGGCTGCCCTGAGTAAAGAGAGTGTCAATACCCCCCAGCGCCATTCCCAGACCAATTTGAACCGGGTTTAGCCCGCCAAGCCCGCCCCGGGGGGCACTACTGCCCCGCAAGGTCTGGCTCAACAATTCCTGAAAAGAGATACGGCTGCCCTTAAAGCCGGTAGTATTAACATTAGCGATGTTGCTTGAAACAACATCCATATAAATTTGGTGATTGCGCAATGCCGCAATTGCTATAGACATTGATCGCATCATTTTGGGTTCCTCCTGACTTCCCCAGCCTCCTCATGGAGGTCCAGCTGGAGTTTAGTAAATTTCTTGTTGATGATTGGTGAATATTATCAGATTGATGTTAGGTAAGTACCACACTATCGATATTGGTAAAAACGTTCTCCTTTCTGCTGTTTGCATCCACGGCAGTAATGACCACCTTGTTTTTTACACTCACAACAAATGCCAGATCATCCATTAAAATCAGTGATTCGCGGGAACCTTTGTTGGCTGCTTTTTCAACCGCATCTTCCAGGCGGGTGGCCTCATCGCGGCCAAAATTTATATCGCGTGAGGTGATTCGCCGTTGCGCGTGCGCAGAAAACTTAACGGTTGAGGGCCGGCCCAACTGCGCTTTCAGGAGATCCTCAAAGCCCGGGTCTGTTGCCTGCCGCGCTCTGACATTGTTATTTTGTTGTGAGGTAGAATTAATACCTTGCGTTGATGGCGTAAGGTTAAAGTTAATTTTGTCTACCATAACCCTTACTCCTCATCGGTTTGGGTAACCGATTGTACGTCGCTTAACGGCATCCGTTGTCCATCAAGATCCAATGTTACCGCGCCGCCAACCATTTGCAGCCCGGATACAACTCCTGATATCAGTTCGCCCGAGCTGGAAAGCCCGGTAACTGATTTGCCTATCAGGGCGCTGCCTTGCCCCAATGATTGGGCCTGTAACAAATCTTCCAGTGATTGGCTCATTTTGGCCAGTTGGCTGAGAGAATTAAATTGCGCCAGTTGCGCGATAAAGTCCATGTCTTCCATGGGGTTAAGTGGGTCTTGATTTTGCAGCTGGGCCAGCAACAGTTGCATAAAAGCGTCTTCGCCCAGCCCTGTTTCTTGACTTTGGCCGGCCGCGCCAAAAAACGAACCTGCTGACGTGGTAGCGGAAACTCCACTTGTTTCCATTAAAATGCTCCTTTGTTACACGTGGTAATCTATTGAATACAGGTTATTTTGCCCCGGTCTAAGCTGAGTTGCACTGGGCGCAGCCGGCTCTTCAATGGCGATGCCTGTGGGACCTGAGTAACCGGGTTGGCCCGCTTGCCCGTCTTGCGGCTGGCGGCCGGATGTGTCAAAGCTCGATTGGCCGCTGCCAACATCTATTTGAAGATTGTTTACCTGTAACCCTTGCGCCGTAAACGTCGCCTTTAGTTGCGGCAGGTGCTCGTGAATTAGAGCCTGAGCCTGAACTGTTTCGGCCAACATCCGAACCGTTACATCACCATCTACTACATTGAGCTGCACTAGCACTTTGCCAAGCTCTTTCGGATGCAGTTGTAAATGCACCTGAGTTTGCCCCTGCTGCGTGATAAACTTGACCGAATCAACAATCTGTTGAAGGGCCGGTACATTCGGCAGCCCGGATGCACCACCTGGTGACACTTTGCCCTGAGAGGCATTATGTACCGACACGGTAGCCGAGGTTACATCTGCGGCCAGCGAAACCGGTTGTTCTGCCGTGGTCTGGTTGGTTTGTGGTTCTACTTGAGATTGGCTGGTTGGTTGGTTGGCAACGGTAAATGGTGAAGTTGTGTTAACAGGTTGCGTTGCGGGGGTCTTTTCAGTGGTCGTGGCAGGTGTTTGCGATGCGTTCAACAGGTCATTGAAGTTGGGTGTAGAAGAGGCGGGGGGGGCATGGGTGGCCTTTGCTAGCGGAGATTCAGTTTGCGATGCAGAGGGTAACGCCTGCGCATTTTGTGCAGTTGATTGCGTGGTTTGATTTTGTCCGGCTGTCCCATCAGCCATTGCTGGTTGTGTTTTTTGTGCGGTCCCGGTTTCAACCGGCATGCCGATTTTTGCACCGGTTTGGGTCAATGCCGCAGGCAGCGGTGTTGCGCCGGGTTCAGGAGTAACCTGACCGGTGAGCGACGGTTGCGCGGATGAAGTTGGTTGCGCTGTTGGGGTAAATGTGCCGGATATTAATCCGGACAGGTGAGTGAGGGTGGTAATGTCAACAGACGTGTTGGAATCAGATGTGGCCGGCGCAGTTGCGTCCTGGTTGGTGGCCAGTAGAGACGGGTCAACAAGCGTGGTGGTTTCGCTTTGGTCAACCAAAGGCTGCAAAGCAGTCATGATTTCCGTCAGAGAAACCGATGCCTGATTTTGTGCAATTTCCGCTTCCCCGGTGGGGTCCAGCGTTTCTGTGGCTACGGAAACGTTGTCAAAAAGCTGTAACAACATTCCCAGCCAGTTTGCATTTTGGCCGTTATCCACAATCATTTCCTCGTTACCCTGGTCGGGCATCTCTGAAACCAGGGTGTGAAGCAGTTGTTTAAAATCGCCTTCTACGCCATCAAGTGACACAGGAGTTGCCCCAGCTTGCTCGGACAAAGCGCCAGATGTGCCCATTAGTGCTGCAATGTTCATGTTTTTTCACCTCCTTTCTATCATGGATTTTTACCTATGTTTTACTCTAACATGTCCGCGGGTGAGTGTCAGTAAATAACGGGTGAAGCGTGCGTAAAGGTGAGGTAAACTTACCGTCCGCCTCGAACAATGTTTTTGAGTAGTCCCAACTTGTTGGTTGTAAGCTGGGTTAAGGCTTGATACCTAAGGGTAGTTTCTGCCAGGTTTGTCATTTCCAGGTCAATATCAACATTATTGGCGTCATTTCTCAGGTCGTTGTTGTTGCTGCCAATTTCAATGAGTTGTGAGCCGGGTGATTCATTAAACTTTAAGTGGCCGGACGTGGTATTTGTTAGCGCCAGGTTCCGTCTGTCATTATTGGTTTTGAGAGCGCGTTTTAACTGGTCTTCAAATTTAACAAATTGGGCTTTGTAGCCGGGGGTATCAATATTGGCAATGTTGTTGCCCGTTACCCGCTGCCGCATAGAAAGACCGTCGAGCGCGGTGGAAATGGCCCTGAATCCAATGTCTCCAAAAATTTTCATATCAGTTTCTCCTATCTCCTTGCATAAAATGCTGGTAGTCAGATACGCAACGCAGTGGGCCTTCGGT
>CAYWSS010000182.1:0-9327 GCA_964460505.1 uncultured Caldilineaceae bacterium
GTGGCGTGGTGCGGGGGGCGGCGGGGGGGGGGGGGTGGGCGTGGGCGTAGCGGTGGGGGGGGGCAGCGGGGTGTTAGTGGGTGGCGGGGGTTGGGAGGTGTTGGTTGGCGATGGAGAAATGGGGGTATTGGTGACCACCACGGGGGTTGGGGTAGTTCCGGCAACCTCCGTGGGCGGGGTATCCGGGATATCCTGCATTGCCAGAAATATGGCGCCAATGACGGTCAGGATAACAACAATCAGCGTGCCTGCTCCAATTAACAGGCGTTGCACCGGTGACGACGTTTCGTTTTCGTTGGGTAAAGGTTCCATAGTATGATACCTGTGCTGTTAATCGGTATTTAAATCCAGCGGTGGAATATCTACTTCAAGCCAGGGGTCGTCAAATTGCTCGCTGATGGGCAGCAAAAAGTGAAAGATTGAGCCGGTGCCAATTTCGGTTTCTACCCACACCCGCCCGCCGTGAGCCTCTACCAGCGATTTTACTATCGATAACCCCACGCCGGTTTCTCCCAGCCCTTCAATCAGTGGCCGTTCCGCGCGATAAAATCTTTCAAACACCCGATTGATATCTTTGTCGGCAATACCTCCGCCGGAGTCTTTGACCGAAATCATTAAGTAGGGCGAAATGGTTTGGGCTGCAGCGGGAAAATTGCCATTTTCCTCGTGAATGGTGGTGGAGATTTCAATTGAACCGCCCGCCGGCGTGGATTTGATGGCGTTACCCAACAGGTTGCTCATAATTTGTCGAACCGAGTCCGGGTCGGCTTCTACCGGCGGAATGTCCGGCCCCATTTTCATGTTGAGCGTAATTTCGTTTTCTTCCAACTGCGCCCTGGCCCCAATGATGGTGTCTTCGATAACTTCAACCATGTCTACCACCACGGGCCGAATTTCAAGCTGCCCGGCGTCAATGGCGGTTACGCCGGTGAGGTCATTAAGCATCACATTCATCCGTTCGATGTTGGCCTTGATGCGCTGCAAAAACTTGCGCTGCATTTCGCCAATCATCCCCACCGATTCGCCCACCAGCAAATCGGTGTATCCGGTTACCGAGGTCATTGGGGTGCGTAATTCCTGTGACAGCGAGGCGATGAATTCATCCCGGGCTTGCTGGCTTTCAGATTCGGCCGTAATGTCGTACAGAATAGTCACGGTGCCCGCTGTGTCTTCACCGTCGCGGGCGGACATGGGGCTAACCGTGGCTCTGAGAATATTTTCGCCTACGTTCAGGGTGGTTGAAGCCATCGGTTCATTTTCATACCGAAGCTTGTCCAGCGCTTTCTGCCAGCGGTCATCCTCAACAATCTCAGAGAGTTTGCTGCCCATGAGTTGGCGGCTGTTTTTGCCCAGTAATTTTCCGGCAACCGCATTGACCCGGTTTATTTTTTGATGCGCATCGGTAATAATTACGCCGCAGCTCAGATTTTCCAGTTCGGTGCTAACTTCTGCCCCGGCAATGGCTGCCGGCATCAGCGCCGCCTGTTGGCTGCGGGCCCGGGATCGCTTGAGGGCCCGGGCCAGCTTTCTGGCTCGTTTGTTACTGGTGGTCAGCGCCTCATTGAGCCGGGCTATTTCTTCTGCGTCCTGCTCCAGTTTTTCAACTTTTGCCAGCAGTTCTTTGCGCTCGGTTTCCAGCGCGTTCAATTTCTTGTGCTGCTTTTTTGCCCGGCCGGTAACAGCAAGCAGTTGCTGCTCTTTTTGGTTGGCCTGCGCTACTTCGGCGCCGGCCTGCTCAATTTCGGCGGTTAAGGTTGCTACCCGCTCCTGGTGCAAAGCAAGTTCATCTTTAAGCTGGGTTTGGTCTGTTTCGTACTTGTGCAGGCGTTGGGCAAACAGCGATACTTCTTCGCGGCTCTTTTTTAGCTCAGATTCCATGGCGGCCAGGCGCTTGCCCGATTCCAGTTCCTGGTTGCGGAGCGTCCACGACAGGTGCTGGGATTTAGATGAAACCGCCGCGTACTCTTTAGCATGTTCGATGGCCACCGCCGTCTGGCCGGCCAGCGTTTTGCACAGTTCGGCCTCGGTTTCCGAGAAATACCGTTTTGAGACAGCATTGCCCAAAATGAGAATCCCAAACGGTTCACCATTATCAAGCAGGGGTTGAATGATTAGCGGCCCCACATCAGAGGCTCCCATCAGGGTAAAAAGCATCCGTATCTGGCTGTTATCCTGATATTCATCGATGACCACCTGGTATTTGCGTTTGAGGGCATGCTTAATGACTTGCTGGTCGTTAACGGGGAACGTCACCGATTCGCCCCGACCTTTGCGGCTGGGGTTGTAAATGGAGACCAGCCGCAACTGGGCCATATCGTTTTCATTTTCCGGCAGGGCAATGGCGCATTGGTCGGCTTCCAGGGCCTGGGCCACGCTTTGGGCCGAACCATCCAGCACGTGAGACAAATCGAGCGTGGAGGTAATGGAGCGGGTGGCCTCGTACAGACTGATCAGCCCCTTGATCTGATCCAGCGAGATTTCGCTGAGATTTTGCAGTTCCCGGCTGCGGGCGCTGAGCGATTGGATAGCGCCGTGATAAATGGCCACCGCAAACAGCGGGTAAGCAATCAACTCCATCATCCGCACCCAGAACGGGTTGTGGGGCTGGGGGTAATTTCCACCCATAAACAGGTGCAACCCATAGCCGGTAAAGAGCGTGGCAAAGCCAAACAGGGCAAACATTCGTTCATCATCCAAATTCATGGCGCAGTTGATAGCCCCGAATAACACCAGAATTATTTGCCAGGCGATGAAGAATATTTCCAGGCCGCTTTCGTTAAAATTGCCGCCATCCCAGACCCAACTGGCCGATACGGCCAAAAAATAGAAAACAAAGACCATAACGGTGTTGGTGGCCAGCAGCACATTGCCGGAAAAACTCTTTTCTCTAAAATAGGGGGTGAAGCCCCACACCAGAAAACCGAGGCTGGTTACAGCCACCACCCGCTCAAAGGGCGGCATCCAGATATTGGCAATTTCCGGCGAATTTCTGCCGATAACGGCCAATATCAAAAACATGACCCGCAAAATGGTCAGGCTGCCAAAAGCAATGGTCAGCCGGTACGCTCTAAAGGAATCAAGATGACGCCACTGCCACCAGGCAATGACCAGGGCTGCTTCAATGCTGAAGAATAAAAATAGATAATAGGCTAATGCTAAGGCCGGGCTGGCAAGAAAGTCAAACACTATTGACGTTCCAGTTCAGAAGATTTTAGGTCTAACGGAATAATTTTTAAGGTTTGTCCATTATACCATAACTAAAATGCATCATCAATGGCGCAGCTAGTACAATGGGCCTTTACCCCGGAAATTCCGGGGGCATCCGAAGGATACTTGAAGCCGGCGTAACCGCAAATTCTTTACTCGCGGGGGGTAACGCCGTAGATGTCCTGATAGGCGGCAAGATTAACATAAACCCGGCGAATGTAGGTGCGGGATTCCCGGAAAGGGATGGTTTCCACAAAGGTATCCGGGTCATCGGTGTATTGAACCCATTTCAGCACATTGCCGGGGCCGGCGTTGTAGGCAGCCATGGCGGCAAATTTATTGCCTTCAAAAATGGCAAGCTGTTGGTAAATATACCAGGCTCCAAATTTTATATTAATATAGGGCCGCCACAGTTGATCGGTGTCAAAGGGGCCAAATTCGCTGCGTTTGGCCACATATTCGCCGGTGGCGGGCATGACCTGCATCAAACCCCGCGCGCCCACCGCCGACTCCGCGGAGCGTTCGAACAGGCTTTCCTGCCGGATGAGCGCCGCTACAACGGCCGGGTCGATCTCCAGTTCGCTGGCTTCCCGGAGAATAACATCCTCATAATAGAGTGGATAATTGAGGCGCTGGATAAAAATAGGGGCCTTTTTTTGGTCCTCAAGCGGCGATAAAAACATTACCCTGGCAGACGCAAGGATGCTCAACCGGCCCAGGCGTTTTTCAGAAAAATAGCGGGCCAGTTGGTACATGGCCGGCGGGTCGTTCCACCAGGTATCTTTCGCCTTCTCAAATTCGGCCAGAGCTTCCTCGCGCAAGCCCAGTTCCAGCAGGGTGTCGCCCACTCTAAAATTTACGTCGTTCCGTAAGTCATCGCTTATGGCAGACAGATTTGGCGCGTCGTCTGCCAACTCAAGCCACCCGGCCAGCCAGGCTTCAGCTTCGGCTTGTTCCTGGGCCAGCTCGTGGGGGCCGGGTACGGCCAGGGGAACGAACTCCGTTTGTTCCCCATCGATCCTGTCTCGTGCCCGCAACCGGTAATATTCGCGGGGGCCGTCGATCAAATCCTCAAATGCCTGTTGAGCTTCATCCTCCTGCCCTAATTCCAGCAACGCTGTGGCCCGCCAATAGCCGCCAAAGCTAACAAAATCATTGTCGGGATAAGTTTCGGCCAGTTTTTCCCAGCTTTGGATGGCGGCTTCGTGGTTTTTGGTCAGGTAGGCGGCTTGCCCGGCCCAGTAGAGGGCATCCCCGGCATATTTACTGTCGGGATGGTTTTCGGCCAGTTCGGTCATGTAGGTGTACGCGTCTTCAAGTTGGCTGTCATCCAAATCCTGCCGGGCGGCGTTCCACAGGGCCTGGGCCGCCACGGGGTCATCGGGCGATTGCCGGGCAAACTTCCGCAGCACCGCTTTGCCCTGGGTGATGTTTTCCTGCGCGATACGCAGCAGGCCAATTTGCAGATGCGCTTCACCCCGGTGAGGGCTGCCGGGGTGCTCGTCAATTAATTGCTGGAAGGTGAAGATGGCGCTGTTGTATTGGCCCAGCGCTTTCCACGACAAGCCGGTTAGCCACAATGCCTCATCTCGATTTGCGATTTCTGATTTACGACCAGAGTCCTGTGGATTTACGATTGGGTTTTCTTTGGTACCGGTTAGGGGGGATGTTGCGGATAACGTCTGGGTGGCGGTGATGGGTTCCGGCGGATTCAAGTACTGGTCAAAGGCGGCAATGGCCGGTTGGTAGGCCTCGGCGTGGTAATCAATCAGGCCGCGCTGAAAATCATCAACCGGCACCTCGGCGTTTACCAATTCAACCAGGGCCAGGTAGCTGTCGTACGCTTCCGGGTAGTTGTTCACCGTTTCCAGATAGCTTTCCTGCGCCGCTTCCCCGTTTCCCGCAAGCTGATACGAATCGCCCAGAAGCTTCAGGATTTTGGCCCGGTAGGAGGCAATTTGGGCCACATCGAGAATTTCCTTGTATTGCTCAATGGCCCCTTCGGGGTTGTTGTTGTAGAGCAAGTTGGCCTGGGCCACGCCCTCGCTCAGGTGAACTTTAAAACCCACATCTTCCGTAGATTCGATGCCGGTTTGATAGGTCTTGATAGTATCGGTATAGGCGCCGGACCTCAGATACAGGTCGCCGATGATTTCGTAAATGTACACATTGGCCGGGTCATCGGGAATAATAGTGCCCAGATAGGCGTTGATGGCCGCTTCGGTCTGGCCCGATTGCCGGTAGGCCTGGGCCAGGTTAAATTGGGCGGCCCGGGCCAGATTGTGGGTGGGATATTGCTTTAAAAACATTTTCAGGGTGGCAATGGCCACGGCGGTATTGCCCAAATTTAACTCGCTGCGCCCGCGCCAGTGGAGGGCTTGTTGCTGCTCGTACAGCTCCGCGCCGGGGTCAGCCAGCAGCGCGTCAAACTCCTGCCGGGCAACCTCGTAATTGCCGTTGGTGTAGGCTCGCTGGGCAGCGGCCAGCCGCTCGCCGGGAATAGGGGTGGGAGTCGGCGAGGGGGTATTGGTGGGTGTCGGCAAGGGGGTGGGCGCGCCGGTTTCTGCAGGCGCAATGGCCACGGTAGGCGCAGGCGTGGGGGTGCGAGCGGAGAGAGCGGTTTTGGCCGGTTGGGACACAACCACCGGCCGGTAACTTTCGGCATCAAGTTGGCAGGCAGACAGCGCGGCAAAACAGAATAAACTGGCGAGAATGACAGCGGGTCGGAACATAGGGAAATATTATGCCACGCCTTTAATCAGGGGCAAATAGGGCAGGTGAAAATTAACAAAAAACCTATGCCTCAATACGGCATCAAGTCTTAACGTTAACTGGCTAAATCTGCAAGTTAATGCTATAGTCTAATTCAAGTTGCTGCCTTGCCTAATACTGCGGGAGCAGGGAGTAAGGAGTAACGGTTTTTTTCCTACTCCTTACTCCCTGCTCCCTGGTTCTTACTCCCGGTTTGGGTATATAGGAACAACTTGAATTTACACACACGTGGGAGCAACCAACAATGACAACAGACCTGGTGGGAAAAACGCTTGGCGATTACAGACTGGATGAGGTCATCGGCGAAGGGGGAATGGCCCTTGTTTACAAGGCCTATCAACTCAGTTTAAATCGCTGGGTCGCGGTCAAGGTGTTGCACTACCGGGAAGATACCTCGCTGGAGCGTTTTAGGCGAGAAGCCAAGGCCGTTGCCGGGTTACGTCACAGAAATATTCTGATCATTTACGAATATGGCGAAGAGGATGGCTCGCCATTTATTGCCATGGAATATATTGACGGCGGTACGCTTGAGGATTTGCTGGGCGGCAAACCGATGGAATGGCGGCGGGTCATCGGCCTGGTTATTCCGGTGGCGGAAGCGCTGCATTACGCCCACCAGCAGGGCATTATCCACCGCGATGTGAAACCATCGAACATTTTGATGCCGCAGGAAGATTGGCCGGTGCTGGCCGATTTTGGGCTGGTCAAACGCTCCGATGAAGAGACGGGCCTGACCGTAACCGGCACATTTATGGGCACCCCCAGCTACATTGCGCCCGAACAGGCCCGCGACATCGACCTGGATTTTCGGGCAGATATGTATTCGCTGGGGGTGATTATGTTTGAAATGGTCACCGGCAAACTGCCGTTTGATTACGAAAACCCCAATAAAATACTGCTGGCCCACGTAAAAGACGCGCCCCCCAAACCCCGTGACCTGAACCCGGATTGTCCTCCTGCCCTGGAGGCCGCAATTCTGAAAACGTTGGAAAAATCTTCGAGCGATCGTTATAAAAATATGCAGGAATTGGTGCAGGCTTTGCAGGCGATACTGGTTACATCAATTCCCGACCTGCAACAGGATTTGGTTCTGGCGCAAAAAAAGGCAGAAAAAGCGGCGCAGCAAGCGGGGGTTGGGGGCTTCTTTAAAAAGATGTTTGGCCGAAAGGAAGCGGGGGAAACTCCGAGGGAAGATGATATCAGCAGTAAAACCGCGCCGCAGAAACAGGTAGCGGAGTCATTGTCTTTGGCTGATGAATTTGAAGGAACGGTTCAACTTGATCTGGGTGAGCCGGTGACCCAACTGACTCCCCGGCTGGTAGTGCAGGATAAAAATGCCACCATTATTTTGCCCGACAAAGACAGTCTCATCATTGGGCGCACCTACGGCAACTCCGTGGCCGATATTGATCTTGAACCCTACGAGGCCAGCAAATACGGGGTTTCGCGCCGCCACGCCCGGTTGACGCGGCGCAATGATTGCTGGTTTATTGAAGACCTAAACAGCCTGAACGGCACCCTGGTCAACGATGTTGCCTCAAAAAACGGCCAACCTCTGGCATTAAACGAAGGCGACCGTGTAAGACTAAGCCATATGAATTTTGTGTTCCTGCTGGCGTAGATTATTCAAACGTTTCCCCCGCTACGTCAATGCGCCATTTATAGGCGCGGTAGGTCCACGTTTTTGTGCCCTCGGCGGCAAGCTGGCCGTTTTCAACGTATCGAAACACATAATTATAGGTTCCGGGTTTTTTCTCAACCACCTTGTTATCCTGCGCCGAAATAACCCATCGCTGCCCATCAATTTCAAGAGAAATATCTCTATCGAGGTCGTTAAATACCGCCAGCAGCGCCTCGCCCACCGGCGTTGCCGTGGGGAAGGGGGTGGGTGTGCCGGTCGGTTTCGCCGGCGGCACGGGTGTGGGCGGATTCCAGGCCACGCGTTCACTTTTTTCAAGGGTGAGGATAACGTCGTTGCCGGTTATTTCCAGCGAGGTGATTTCTACGGGCGCTTTGTCCAGCGCTTCCTGAATGCCCAGATTAATGCCTTCGGTCAGGTTGTCGGTTATCCAGTAGAATGCGGTGCCGTTGATTTCGGTTAAGTTGACCTGAGGGGTGTTTCCGTCAAGCTGTAAGCCCACCGGCACATTAATTGATACCATATTTCCAAACCGGGCATTAATATCTACCCGGCTCGATTCCTGCGGGTCTATTTGCACATCATCCAGATAAGCTTGCGAAAGGCTCTGGGCATTGCCGGTAAGATAATCCTGGCTGAAGATGTTGGGTTCTTCCAATTCCAGAGCGTAGTAGTTCCAGTTGTAATTGGCAATGGTACGCTGTAGTAACCAGCGGGCGCTTAAAGTGCCAACCACAAGCACCAGCAAGGCTGCCAGCGCCAAAATCAAAACCAACTGAATGCCCACGCGGGCTACATTTTTGCTTGCTTTCCACAAGCGCCGCAGGAACAGGTTGGGCATAATCAGCTTGAGGAATTTTTCCAGGCCATCCTTTCCTTTCTCACCCTGCTTTACCGCTTTGGCCGCGGCTTCGGCCAAATCATTGCGATTTATCAGCGTGAACCAGCGTTCAAAATCGCCGCGATAAAGGTAGCCCTGCGCTTCAACCCGATTTTGTTCGCACAGGTCAACCAACTCACCGATGGTGTAGGCCGACTGTCCATTTTTAAATGTAAACAGGGCCGCATCTTTTGCCCCGGACACCAGCACTTCCAACTGCTGTTGAAATTGCAGGGCGGTTAATCGCTGGTCAACCTCGGCCGCGGTGGCATGTTTTACAATCTCTTCCAACTCTCTGGATAATTTGCGGTTAGTTTTTCTAATGGGGTCCAGTTGGCCGTGCAAATCCTGCAATTTTTCAATATTTATTCTTACTTGCCCATCCTCTTCCCGGTAGGCCTCCAAAGGATTTATGCCTGTAATTAAATGATGCAGGGTGGCCCCGGCGGCATAAACGTCAGAGACCGGGTTTGACTCCCCTAACCACTGCTCAAGCGGCGTGTAACCAATGCTTCCGGCGGCTTGCGAGCCCGACAACTCGCCGGTGCTGGATACCGGTTTTACCTGGGCCAGCCCAAAATCTACCAGCCAGATGCGCCCGTCATCGCCCAGCAAAATATTATCCGGCTTGATATCCCGGTGCATAACCGGTTCCTGGCCCATGGTGTGCATGTAGTTGAGCGCGCTGCAAACATCAATGGTGTAGCGTACCGACTTTTCCCACGGGATTTTACCGTCGGATTGTTGGGTCAAATCCTTCAGGCTTTTCCCCTCCATGTATTTCATAACCAGGTAACTGCCGCTGTCATCGGAAAAATAATCGAAAATT
>CAYWSS010000183.1:0-9250 GCA_964460505.1 uncultured Caldilineaceae bacterium
GGTGCAGCCGCCGCACACACCGTCACCCTGCTGAAATGTAGCGACCGCGAAATTATGAATGAGTTGCTCAAATATCCCCGGCTAAAAGATACATTAACCCTATTTCCCACCAACGACCGCGCCCTGGTTATTGTGGCCACCGGCCATCTGGAACAAGTAACAACTGAGTTGTCTGAATTGGGAATATCGGTTAAAGAGGGGCTGCTTTCAACCTGAGGTAAAATCTGGCGCATTTATTTGTGCCAGATCGAGGATGTATTTTGTGAGCAATGTGTTAGCATTGTTCCACCAGCAAGCGCCTTTTGCCGTTTGGGCATCGCCGCACAGGGCGGCGCGGATGCCCGGCACTTTGTTGGCAGCAATGGCCGCGTAGACATTGGCCAATCTGAAAGCCGGATAATGATTAACGATTTCCTTGACGGTGTGGCCTTGCTCAAAGACGCGAACAACTGTGTCCGGCGTAACCCGCGTATCGCCCACTCGCATCACACCATCCAAGTCTGCTTTCAGGGGAATGGTTTGTACCTCAACGATTAATGTCATTGGGTTTACCTCGCTGTGGGCATTATAACATAAGCAGGGGTTTCTTCAGTGTACATGTTCAGTAAACCCGGCGCTGTGGCCGGTTTCTGACCGAGCCACCTAAGCGGTTGCGGTCGGGAGACCGGCCACAGCGCGATTCTGACGGGTTCACAGAACTTGTACTACCGCACTACTTGCAAAAAATACGCGCCGCGACTCCCGACCACCAGAATTCGGCGGCCGTCAGGATACCAGGCGCACCCGGAAAGAGCGCCATCTACTCTCAGGGTAGAGAGACACTGTTTTGTGTGGTAATTCCACAGCCTAACTGTTCTGTCTTTAGATACCGACAGCAGATACGGTTTATCCGGGTGGAAGGCGCACCACTGCACCGCTGCAGAATGTTCATCCAAAGTCAATTGTTCTTCGCCGGTTTGGCTGTTCCAGATCTTGATAGTGTTGTCATTTGAGGCAGAGGCAATGAACAAATTATCCGGGCTGACCGCGCAACAATTTATCTGAGCAGTGTGGCCAACATGCGAGAAACGTTCTCTGCCGGTCTGTAAGCCCCACCCCTTCAGAGTTTTATCGGCCGCGGCAGAAACAACAAAACTACTGTCTGAAGCAATAGCGCAACTGTTTACACCACGGGCGTGTCCTGAGAAATCAAACAGTTCCGCCCCGGTTTGCACATCCCAAACCTTTACAGCGCTGTCATCAGAAACTGATACAATCCTGGTACCGCCGGCACTAAACACACAGTCATTAACAGCCCAGGCATGCCCCGCTAATGTTTGTCGTTCGCTGCCGGTTTCGGCATCCCAGATTTTTAGGGTACGGTCTTGAGAGGCGGTGACAATTAATTTGCTATCGACACTGATGGCGCAAGCGGTTACCGGCCGGGCATGCCCCTGTAAAGTGAAACGCTCGGCACCGGTCTGCGCATCCAGCACCTGCAGCACATTGGGGGGGGCATCAAAGGCTGCTAATTGCCCATCTGCACTTACGGCACAACGATGGGTGGCAAAGGAGTAAACCGGGCTGCTCGATTGCTCGACGTTGCTGCCGGCATCCCACAACTTTAGCAATTTATCCTGAGCGCCGGAGACAATTATTTTTCCGTTGGCGCTAATGGCGCAACAGGTAACGCCCCGGTTATGCCCTTCTAACGTAAAACGGATGTCGCCGCTAATTGTATCCCACCCTTTAATGATTTTGTTGTTAGATACAGTGGTTATCAATTGGCCATCGGCGCTGATAGCGCAGTCTTCCACCCAGCCGGAATGAGCTTGAATCAGGAGCCGTTCATTTCCAGCGGGCATGTCCCACACTTTTATGAGGCCATCCGGCATAGAAGAAACTACGGTGCGTTTATCCGCGCTGATGGCGCAGCTAAGCGATGTTGAGGTTGATGCGGTAAAGGTTAAATTTGCTGCCGGATTGCTGACTTCCGGGGGGTAGGCGGCCAGGGTGGTTTTTAGCCGGCCGGTGGTGGCGTCCCAGATTCTTACGGTGCCATCGGCAGAATTGGAAATCACAGTGGTGCCGTCCGGGCTTATATCGCAGCCGGTTACCGAGCGCTCGTGCCCGGTTAGGGTAAATCGCTCTGTCCCGGTTTGGGTATTCCAAATTTTAACGGTTCTGTCTCTTGAGGCAGAAACAGCCACGCTGCCATCGGCGCTGATGGCCACGGAGAAGATTGGGTCTGAATGTGCCTCTATCGAAAATCGTTCTGCACCGCTGGTGCCATCCCATATTTTCAGCGCGCCGTCCCACGAAGCAGAAACAATAACAGCAGCATCGGCGCTAATAGCGCAACAACTCCCCATAATTTGATGGCTGTCAAGCATAAACCGTTCGGCTCCGGTTTGGGTATCCCACACTCTTACCATCGTTTTTCTATCGATTGACACCACGGTTGCGCCATTGGCGCTGATGTCACAGCCCAAAACAACCGTGGTGTGGCCGGTAAGAGTGCGAATCAGGCTGGAATCGGGCAAATCGGGGAGGCGCCGGGCAGACGTTATTAAAGGGCCGGTAAGATTTATATTTTTAACCGGAATCAGCGAAGCCATTGCCGGAAGATGCGCAATGCGGCTGTGCAGTGTGCCGGCCACTTCTTCCAGAGTATTGCACTCGCTGAGCAGGTGGTTTGATTGCGAGTAGGCCTGGTGCAACTGGGAGAGCAGGCTGTCATCTGTGGCGCTTTGCCTGGCAATGAGTAAATCTGCCTCAGCCGCATTGGCGCAGTCCAGGTAGGTTTTGACAACCAGATAATTAATATCCTTTACCGTACGGGCCAACTGTTCCGTACGTTGAGCGGCTACCAGATGGTAGGCCAAATTGGCCCACAAATAGGTTTCGGTATGCGCCAAACTTGACCAGTTCGGTACGTCACCGGCGTCACCCTGGCCAGTTGCTAATTCGGCCGCGCACGCATCCAGGAATTGCCGGTGGAGGGCCGGCAGCTCTTTGCCGTGTTGGCGGGCCAGATGTTTACGAACCATGTTTTGTAGTTTGATATATTGCTCGTTAGGCTCAAATTGAGCCAACAGTGAAAGCTGGTACAGACGATTGCACAAGGTCTCAGTTTTAACACCGTTTAAGTCACCGGTTGCCCCCCATAATTTTTGCAGCACACTCAGTGGTATTCTGGCATGGGCAGGAAAAATTGCCAGTTCGGAATAACGGGCACGTTCATCATCGGTCAGCAAATCCTGGCTGATACCGATGGATTCGCCCACGGCCTGGTCACGAGAGGCGGCATTGTGGGCATCAAACGCGGTGAGGCCGCGTTTATCCAGAGCCTTATTTACATAACGCAGCGCCGCCGATAGCGGCTGCCGGTTGTTGTAAACCCGGTCGCGTAAGGTGCCGTTGGTTAACCGCAAAAGTAACGGCCAACCACCCAATCGCTCTGCCAGAAATTCCAATGGCCCGGGCGGGCCTTCCGGCAGTTCTGTGTTTAACAAGGCCACGGCTTCGAGCCTGGTCATTGATGCCACTTCTACATGGTGCGCGCCGGCCGGCAACGAGCTAATATTTTTGGTGGTGATGAGCCGGGCGCAGCGGGCGCCGCCCTGCAGAAAAGGTTTGAGGTGAGCCACATGCCACACATCATCAAGCACCATCAGAATATCACGGCCGGCCAGCAATTGCTCCAGCCTGGCTCCGGCGGCATCTAATCCGGCAAAACCGGGGCGCTCGCCGGTGAGTACCTCTATTAAATCCACCACCCGCTCGGTGAGGTCTCCGGGCGTCTCGCCCAACGTAACCCACAAAATGCCCGCGTCAAAGGCGTGGCGCAGCGCTTCGTTGTGGCATATGGCCCGGACCAGCATTGTTTTGCCGTAGCCGCCTGCCCCACTTAAAGCTACGGTATTGGCCATGGGATCGCCATTTTCAGAAAGCAGGGCCGCCACAAGTTGATTGGTTTGCGCCGCTCTGGGTACAAAATCGTCCGGCAACTCTTCTACCATAAAGGGCACCCGGGCTGTTGTGCAAGGCGCATTTAAATTCTGCACCAGCTTTTGCCACTCCTGCACCGGGTGGTAAAAGTGAACGGCCCGCATCCAGCGCGGCAGCAGTTTAACCGCTAAATTTGGCACACCCTGCACCGGCACAACGCACACCCCTTGCTGCCGGGCGTAGCGCCACTCTTTGCGCACCACCTCTGAGCGCAAGGCGCCGGGGGTGGCCACCAGCACCATAAATTCAACCTGGTTGATGGCTTCGGTAATTTGTAACCACCAGTCGCGGCCCCCGACCATTTTGACCCGATCCTGCCACACAGGAATCCCCTCTTGCTCCAGTTGTTGGCGCAGTTTCCGGGCCAAATCTTCGCCATCGCTGCGGGCATAGGAAATGAAGACCCGTGGGGATATGGCGATTGTTGCTGTCTCCCCGTCAACCAGCCTGGTATCAGAGGATTGGCGGAAGGCGGAATTTTCGACGGGGGGGCTTTGCTCGCCAAAAATAGCAGAGGCTTCAAATTGATTAACCAGCAGGTTTACCGCAGTTTCAAGCTCCTGGTTGTTTTGCAAGCGCTCATTGAAAGCTTGCGCTACCGCCATCAAATCTTCGCTCTGCCAGGATTGCACTTCCTTGAGAACGTATTTGGCCCGGCTGCCCAACAATTTATTGACCGCGCCGATGGCCTCCATGTTAAAATTCTGCGCAGGCGCTTTAAGCGGCATAAGCACCCCGGTTGCCATTAATGCAAATTCTAACTCAGCCTCCTGAGTGTCTTTAGCCAGCGCGGCGCACTTTGCAAGATTGTCGGTTATCTGATGACGCCAGGTTGCAATAAAATCCATATCGTTTTCCATTTATTGAACTAATTTCAAGAAATAAACGCCGCTGTTGCTAACCGCAATAATTGTGCCGGCATCTGCCGAGCAGGCAATATCCAGCAAGGGTTCGTCAAGAAACAGGGTGGCCAGGCAGTTGCCGGTGCCGGTCTGCCAGACTTTAACGCTTTTATCACGCGAGGCAGACACAACAAACGCCCCGTTGGCACTGAGCGCACAGCCGGTAACGCTGGCGGTATGTCCCTTTAAAGTTAGCTGCTCGGTGGCGGTGCGGGTATCCCAAATTTTGAGCGTTTTATCAAAAGAGGCGGATACAACCATATTTCCATTTGAGCTTACGGCGCACCGGTTTACCCAGGCGGCGTGCCCGTTTAGGGTGGCTTTCTCTTCCCCGGTATGCGGATTCCAGACTTTGAGGGTGCTATCGCCGGACGCAGATACCGCCACGTACCCGTTGGCGCTGAGGGCGCAGCCATTGACTGCTCGCTTATGTCCGTTCAGCGTCTGTTTTTCGGCGCCGCTGTTAATATCCCACACTTTCAGGGTGCTGTCATCCGAGGCGGAAATAACGGTGGTTTTGGCTGCATCAAGGGCACAACCACTCACCGCCCAGGTGTGTCCGGCCAAAGTCGTCTGCTTTTTGCCGGTGTTTGTATCCCACACCACCGCGGTTTGGTCTTGCGATGCGGTAACGACCAGGCTGCCATCCAAACTGAGGGCGCAATAATTAATCTTGTGCGTGTGCCCCCGCAACGTTGCCCGTTCCGCGCCGGCGGAAACGTCCCACACCTTGAGCGTTTTATCGGCCATGGCAGATATAGCCACAGAACCGTCGGCGCTGATATCGCAACTGTGGGCCGGCTGTTTGCGCTCCGTTGGCATGGGTTGGTCCATCAGGCTATGCCCATCCCACAGTTTTAATGTTTTATCATCAGAGGCCGACACAATTAATGCCCCATCGCCACTGATACTGCAACTGTTTACATTGCGGGGATGTTCGGCCAAATTCAGCAATTCTGTGCCGGCAATGGCATCCCACGTTTTAATCACGCCGTTGCTTACGGCGGCCACCACCCTTGTCCCGTGAGAATTTAGCGCACAACTGTACACGCCTCGCTGGTCGGCAATAAGGTTGAAGCGCTCCGCACCGGTGCCCACATCCCACACGCTCAATCTGCCCGATGTGGATGCAGCCGCTACGGTAGAGCCATCGGCGCTCATAGCGCAGCTAAAATTCACGTCTCGCTGACTAAAGAAGGTAAGTTTGTCGATACCGCCGGTAACGGCTTTAACAATAAAGGTATATTCTTCCCGGCCGTCTTTGCCATTCCACACCTTGAGCGTGCCGTCATTTGAGGCGGATACAACCAAATTGCCACCGGCGTTGATATCACAGTTGGTGACGGTCCGTTCGTGGCCGGCCAGCGTTAGATATTTTGCCCCGGTGGTTGTATTCCACACCTTGAGGGTTTTGTCTTTTGAGGCAGATACCACCACCGACGCATCGGCATTGATGGCGCAACTAATTACCGCGGCTTTGTGCGCTTGCCAGGTTCGTAGTTCCTTTTCGGTGTGAGTATCAAGCAATGTAATCGAGCCATCGTTTGAGGCAAACACCACCACCCGTCCGTCAGCATTAATATCGCAGGCCCAAATACTGGCGACATCGTTTCGAACAGTAAATTTCGCTTTGCCGGTGTCAGTTTGCCACACGGTGATGGTATTATCTTTGTCCACAGAAACAAGGGTTGACGCATTATCACTGACGGCGCAGGCCATTACGCCGGTTGAGTGCCCCCACAGGGTGCGAATAAGCAGCGGATTGGGCAAATCCGGCAAAATGTGGCCGGCTGTCAGCAACGGAGCGGTGCGGTTGGCCGTGGCCCTGTCTACCAGAGAACCAATAATTGGGGCATGCGCCATCCGGCTGTGAAGTACATTAAACGCTTCATTACCCGATTTTGCCCGCACCAGCAGGTGGCTGGCCTGCGAAAGGTTTCGGCGCAATATTTTTAGAGATTTATCGTTTGGCGCTGCCGTTTCGGCCCGTTTAATGTCGCTTTCGGCATAATACGCGCCCTTCTCCACCGATTTTACCGCCAGGTAGGCAATGTCCTTTACCGTGTTAACCAGTTCAGCCCAGCGGCCCGCTCCAAGCAAGTGAAATGCCAGGTGTGTCCACAAGTAGGTTTCGCTTGAGGGCAGCCTGGCCCAGGCATCAACAGATTTATGGCATGCCTTTATAAATTTATTGTGAATTTCGGGCAGTTGGGCCGGCTGTTGGTACATTAAATAACTGCGCATTACTTTGTGCAGCCGGGTGCGCCGGCTGGTAAGGTCAAGTGCAGAAAGCAAGGACATTGAATGTAGCTGGTTGCACAGTTCTTCAGTATCAAAATCGTCCAGATTTCCGGTTGCCGCCCACAGCCGCTCTATTACGTCCAGCGGAATATTGATATCTTCCGGAAATATTGCCAGTTCGGTATAGCGGGACTGCTGATTTTGGTCCAGTAGTTCCAGGCTCACTTGAATGGTGTGGCTCACAGCCTGGTTGCGGGCGGCGGCGTTGCGTTGGTCAAAGGCACTAAGGCCGTGCTGGTCCAAGGCTCTGTTTACAAACCTGATTGCTTTGGGCAGGTTTTGGCCACCGCTGTGTACCCGGTCGCGCAGGGTGCCGTTGGTCAGTTTCAGCAGCAGCGGCCACCCGCCCATGCGGGTTGCCAGTTGCTGCATCTCTTTCTGCTGCCCGTCCGGCAATTGGTTGCGCAACAGGGTCACCGCCTCGTCCGATTGCATGGCATCAATTTCAACAATTTTTACATCGCGGGGAACTGTGTTTATGTTTCGGGTAGTGATGAGACGAGCGCACCGGTTTCCACCTTGCAAAAAGGGCTTGAGATGCGCATTATTCCACACATCATCAATCACCAGCAGGATTTCACGGTCGGCCAGCAGTTCTTCCAGCCGAACCACTGCAGCCTCCAGACTGGTAAAGCCGGGTCTTTCGCCACTCAGCACCTCTATCAGGTCGATAACGTGACGGCTCAAATCGCCGGGAGTTTCGCCCAGAGTGACCCATAAAATTCCATTGTCAAAAACCTGACGGATATTGTCGTTGTGGCACACGGCCCTGGCCAACGTACTTTTGCCGTACCCGCCGGCCCCGTACAGGGCCACCGCATTGGCCAGCGCTTCTTCCCGTTGCGGGTCGAAGAGATACGAAACTAAGGTGTCCATCTCTTTGGGCCGGTTCACAAAGTCGTCCGGCAGGTCATCGGCCATAAAAGGAATACGTGGGGTGCGGCATTTTCCATTTAAACTGTGGATTAACTTGGGCCACTCAAGCTGTAAATTGTAAAAATGAACCTGGCGTATCCAGCGTGGCAGCAACGAAAAATCTATATTATCGGCCTCAGTTACCGGATAAATGCAGGTGCCGCCTTGATGGGCCATCCGCCACAAGCGCCGCATCAATCTGGATTCTACAGCAGCGGGGGTCATAATCAATACCAAAAAATCTACGCGCTCAATAGCCTGGGTTACTTGCTGTAACCAGTCGCGTTGACCTTGTTGCGGGATCAGGTCTTTCCACACAGAAACACCTTTGGCTTGCAGGGTATTGCGCGCCTTGGCGGACAGATTGCGCCCGTCATCAATATGGTAGGCAATAAACACGCGCGGTGTTTTTTGAGGGGTTGTGGGCTGGGGTTTTTCTTTTTTGGGTGGCAGACTGGCCGCCTTGAGCTGCGCGGCCAATTGTTTGGCAAAAACAGGAAAGGCGTTAAAGTGCCCAATAAGAAGTTTCAAGGCAGCATCCAGCTCGTTACTGACAGATTGGGCGGATAAGTTCCGAGCCGCTTTTAAGCGATCTTCCTCCCACTGCTGCACCATCTGAAATACGGATTTGGCGCCCTCGCCAACAATTTCCTGCACCGCGCTCATGGCCTCAAAATTAAAATCGTGAATGGGCTGACGCGCGGGCCACAACACCCCAATAACCATTAGCTCATATTTAAGGTCAACATCCGGAGCCAGCGACACCAGTTTGGCCGCCTCAACCAGCGAGCCGTTTATTTGTTGACGCCATTGGTTAACAAAATCCATGCCGTTTTTCCTCTGGGGGAACTGACCGAAGTAGTGGATTGTCTGTTTCAGGTAGTGAAAAGCTCAACCAAATAGTTGCCCCCACCACCTGCCACACTCATCTTTCTGATTGTACCTAAACGCACGAGAGTTTGCAATCTTAGTAGCGTATCCGCTCTAAATATGCTATCATCCATTTACGGTTTGTATCTGTTTAGGAACCGGGATTAAATAACTTGTGCATTTGAAATATATCATTTCGAGGAGTCTACGACGACGAAAAATCCCTGAGACTTCTGTTTGTAAGCCGACTCTGTGGGGATTTCTCCCTTCGG
>CAYWSS010000184.1:0-9168 GCA_964460505.1 uncultured Caldilineaceae bacterium
ACGCCATAAAGGCGGGCTCTGCCGCCAAGCAAGGTCTCTACCGGAAAGGCAAACTCTGTGGCTGCTTTCTGCCCAATAACCGGCCCTTTGTAAATCCAGGCGTATTCGATGCCGCCCAAATGAATGGTGTGGGCCGGGTCTCGCTGCCGGAAATAGTTGAGTATCTCTTTGCTGGGAAACCCCCGCTGCACCTGATTAATGTAAAAGACGGTGTAGTCGGCCGTTAGCGCTGCCTGCTGGTTAGACAGATCGATGGTTTGGCCCTGATAATAGGGCTTGAACTGGGCGCTGTACCAGGCGGCGGTCTGGGTATCTTTGCCCGTTAAATTATTCAGGTAGCGGGCCGCCTCATCCAGACCTTCGCCCCAACCGATATTAATTAGACGGGGCGCCACCCACGGGCCGCCAATTGCCGGGTTAAAATAGGCCAGATAATAGGGGTGATACAGCAGCACCGATATTGTTTGCAGCGCCAGCAAGCCCCCGGCCAACCGGGCCGGGGTCAGTTTAAGGCGATTCATCAGACGGGGCCGGCGATGAGCCAGCCCGTTGGCCAGCCACCACAAAGCCAGGGCAGAAATCAAGCCCACTGCAAAATAGACCGGCAAAATGTATCGATCACCGCGCCGTGAAATGACCGATACCGGCCCCACAAAAATGGCAATGTACGCCAGCAGGGCCAACAAAAGCGGCAGCATCCGGCCGGGCCACGACCTCACTTTTTTAAGGCGGTCAGCCAGCCCGGCCACGACCATCACCAGCCCAAGAACCATCCCGGCGGTGGTCAACGGCGTGAGATGAAATGGAAAAACAAGCAGGTAGTAGTATGGATTTTGGTCAGATTGAATATCGTTCCAGAAGACACCGGTGGTGGGATGCGCCCCGCGATTGACGCTGTAGATATTGTCTATCACCCACTGAACGGCAAATTGGGGGCGACTCCACATGGAGGGCCACAGCACAAAAATGGCGGCCACAGCAATAAATCCCCAGACAACCAGGGCGATGGCCAGGCGTTTCCATCGCACCAAACGGGGCAGTTTTGGCGGCGGCAGCAGCGCGTAAATAAGGCCGCTGATAACCAGAATTGGCCCCAGAATTCCGGCCGGGGTTTTGCTCAATCCGGCCAACCCGCCAAACAACCCGGACAGAAACAACCATTTCCACGCCCCGTTATCCAGAAAAAGCAAAAAGCCCAGAAACGACAGAAACATAAAATAAGACATCGGGGCGTCAACGTGAATAACCCGGCTGTGGGCCAAAATAAAGGGATCAAAGGCCAGAAGCAGAGCGGTAATCAAGGCCACCGGCTGGTTAACCAGCCGTTTGGTGAGCAGGTAAATGCCCAAAATTGCCAGCGAGGCCACCAGCGCCATAGGCACCCGCAACCACACCAGAAAATCGAGGGGATAGTCAAAATAACCAAACCGGGTGGTGACCTGGTCCAGCGTCGTGTAAAAATCTTCCGTGACCCAGGGCAGCGGATACCAGCCGGAATAGTGAAACAGATAGCGCAGCGCCACCCCGCCGGCCCCCAAAATCAGGGTAGGCACGCCGGGGTATCCCAAAACCAGCGCTCCACCAAAATCTCCACGCAACATCGATTTTAGAAAATGGGTGGCAAACATAATCTGGTCATCTTCATCGGCGGTAATGAACGTGTCCAGACTCAGGATGCGGGGCAGCAAAGCCACGAGAAATATTGCCAGGGGAATCAGCAACCGCAAGCTGCGCTCACTGATGGTTAATCGCGATTTTATGAGGCTTAACGGGGAGGGTTTCTCAAGATAAGCCTGTTCTTCAATGGACCAGTCCGTCATAATAAATCAGTTAGGTGAGTTAAGTGAGTTATTTGAGTTTGGTGAGTTGAGTGAGTCTAACTCACCAAACTCACTCACTCACTCACTCACTCACTCAACTTGTACGGTTGAAAGTGTTACAAAATCTCCGGGGCTGCCCGGCACGGGCAGCCGTTCCAGCGTTTCCAAAAGATACATGCCGGTGACAAGCGTGTATTCGCCCGGAGGCAGGTTGTCAGGCAACGGCAATTGAACTACATCCGTGACAATTTCGCCGGCGGGCCACTGGCTGGTTGGAAAGTGGCCGCCCAACGGTTGATCATCCTGCCCGGCAACCAAAGCGCCGTGGCTATCCAGCAGTTGGGTGAAGATAGTGTAATCTTTATCCAGCGGCGTATCAATTTGCCAGTAAATTTTCAGGGCTAATTCCTGCCCGGGCTGCACCGAAACCGGGTCAACCTGATATCCGCGCAGGGTAACCGCATCGCCCAACTGTACCTGCTGCTCGTTGGGCAGTTGTTCAGCGGTGATGACCCGCTGCACAAAATAGATGGTATGATCATTGTCCCACACCCGGCGGGCCAGATAATTGTCATCGACCCATTCCAGGTATTCCGGCAGCCATGGCAAGCGCAAACTCCACTGCACCACCGCCGGCGATTGATATTTTTGCGTTAGCTGAATCATCCGCTCTGATGTCTGGCGTCTGGCTTTGATACCCACCAGGGCTAAATCTCCCAGTGGCGGTGGTGTGCGGCGGTCTGCCATAAAAATGAGCAGTTGGCTGTCGCCCATTACAAAATCAGCAGGATTTGTAATCGATTTCAGAAATTTCAGCGCTTCCTGCTCCCGGCCCCCGGTGACAATCGAGGCGGTATCCTGGTTGGCTTTCACCATCGAAGGCACGCTGAGGGCAGCCACCGCAATCAGCAGCGTAAAAAATATTCTGATAGCCGGCGCGCCCACGTTCCAGCGCCACATGGCAATTACATCGCTGATAAAGCCGGCCCCCAACAAAATTAATGGCGGCAACAGCACCAAAAAATGGTGCGCAAACAAGGGTGTGTGCCACAACAGCATCGCCACCCCGGCCCCCAACCAGATAATCCATATAAAGTTGAGTGAGTTGCGTGAGTTTAACGAGTTAGGTGAGTTAGATGAGTTCACTGCGGATAACTCATTCAACCCTTTTAACTCACGCAACCCGCTTAGCTTGTTCGACATGATACCTCCAAACGCCAGCAGCCAAAAGCCCCAGTGACCGGCGATAAACAGCTTAAAATGGCTCCAGGTTTCCGGCCACGAGCCGGGAATTGCGGCCCGCAAATCGCCGCGAAAGGCCACCAGTTGGTCGTAGGCGGCGGCGGAATCGTACACAATGAACACGGCGGCTACCGGCAGGCAGACACAAATGCTCCACACCAACAAATCTGCCAGCAGCAATCTCCACTGTTTGTGCGGCGACACCAGCCTGCGCCACACGCCATGGTTGTGTGGCTGAGGGCTGCGAAACAAAAGCAACAGCGCCCCCGCCGGCGCGGCTACAAACGGGTTGAGCGTTTTAAAAACAAGGCTCAATCCCAAAACAAATCCGGAAGCAGCCAGCCGGCCTTTACCCCGATTTTCGACGTAAACAACCAGCAGCACCAGCGAAAATACAGCCAGCGCCGTCGCGGGAACTTCGGCCATAGCCAGCCGCGAAAAGGTAAAAATCAGCGGGGCCACCCCCAGCAAAACAAGGGCGGCAATTGCGGCCGGCCGGCCGCCGGCTCGATGCGCCGGCCAACTCAATGTGGCGGCTAACCCGGCAAATCCCAGCAGTATGGCCCAGCGGCCGGCCGCCAGGGTATCGCCCGCCAATCGAAAGGCCAGCCCCAGCGCTTCAAGAAAAAGTGGAGGCTGCACCGCATAGGTTTGGCCGTACAAGGGATAACCATCGGCCACCAGCCGGCCCCACATCAGGTACACGCCCTCGTCGTTGGACAGGCCAAAAGCATCAAGGTTTTGAACACGCCAGGCCACAGCCACAAAAAAAATAACCAGCCAAAGCGCGCCCCACGCAATTTTTGATTTCACCGGGCTAATGCCTATCTTCGTCATTGGTGCAACTGAGAGAGTATACACCGATTGTTAAACAATGAAAAATCAATTATGTGGATACATGAGAAAATTATAAAGTGCCGGCCGGCGAGGCATCAATTAATTGGGATTTTGGGATCAGTTTTTCAGTTCAATCTCCACGTGATCGCCGCCGGATAATACAGGAAGGCGCTCCCCGGTTGATGGCCGGTACAACCCAATATGCAGGGTGTACTGCCCCGCCGGGCGCGGCGATTGAACGGCAAAACTCACATCATCGGCCACGACTTCGCCGGGGAGCCAGCGGTCTGTGGGGTACTGGCCCTGATCAGGCGCGGAATCCTGCTGGCCGTACACCAACCCGTCGGGGCCGACCAGTTGCACAAAGCGCACCAGCGATTCCGGGGTGGAAACGGCCTGCCAGTGCAGTTTCATCGAGAGCAGTTCTTTGCCCGCGCCACCCTGTTTTATGGCCGGTGCGCCGTACCCAAAAAGTTCAAGCTGATGATCAAAGTTGGCCTCGATAGAGTTGGGCACGGCGGGCCGCTCGAATTGACGCAAACGCGGCCCGCCGGCCGGCATCTGCCACATCTGTTTAATCTGCGCCAGTTCGATGAGGGTGCCGGCGGCGGGCGTTCGCACGGCGAAGGGCGTATTCGGTGTGACCGCCGGCTGAAGCCTGCCGGCCACGTTCCACACATCGGACCCGCTGATCAGGCCCAGCGCCAGCCGGTACGACGGAGTTTTGCGGGTGTACCAGGGCAGGGTGTTAAACCTGAGCCGCACCGTTTGCCCCGGCGCCCACATTTCAACCGGATACCAGGCCAGCGTGGGTTGCAAATCGGTGGTTGCGCCCAGCGGTTGCCCCTCCGCATCCAGAAGATACAGAACCGGCTGCACGTCGGTCAGGGGTTGCAGCGGTTCCAGATCAACCGTTACCTGCACTTCCTCCTGCCGGTTGAAATGCAGCGAAAATCCGTGCAGCCGGAGGACGTCGCCAAAATCGACCGGCAGCGGGTAATCAAGCGGAGAATCAGTCGTAGTGAATGTAAAAAAAGAGGCGGGCAAACTGGTGGCCGCAGATAAATTATCTGCCGCCGGTTGAAAATGCAGAATGCCATCCTGCGCTGTAACCAGTTGATAATCGCCGCTTTCCAACAGGGTTTGCTGCAAAAACTGATGCAACCCGCCGATATTTTCAAAGGCCGTGACATCCAGCACAATATCATTCACCGCGGTTGCCGCCGGGAAATCAGGGTCGGTGAAGTAGGCAAAATCGGCGTAGATCACCTCTCGCCGGCTGACATGCGGGGCCAGATTCGATTGGGCAAACAGCGGCGTATCCGCCGGAATAGTGTCCAGCACTACGTTCAACCGGTGGTGATGCGCCGTAACCTGCGGCCAGATATACGGGCGGGCCAGCGGCGAAAATCCACGGTAATAGTGGTAAACGGCGGTAAAGGTGAGCAGGAGGATGAGGAGTGTAGTTGTTGCGTATTGCGTATTGCGTATTGCGTGATGCGTGATGCGTGGGGCGTGGGGCGTGTCCGGGGAGACATCAAGACTGCGCCCCGGCCCCCCTGCGCCCCGGCGGCCATCTTCCGGCGCGGTTCGCTCATTCGCCCATTCGCTCATTCGCCGGATGCCGTAAATAGCGGAGATGAAGAGGAAGGGGGCCAGCGGCGCCCCATAGTGAAAATCCTCCAGCCGCCAGGTAAATGGATTGTCGCTGAGCAGATTTTCCGCCAGGGTGGGCAGCATTGGCAGCAAAGTTAAGGGGCTGAACAGGGCCAGAAATGCAGTGGGGAAAAAAAGCGCGGCCAAATAAGCCGGCAGGCCGGCCTGATTCCAGAGGTGATCAAATAGCAGGCCGGGCCGGGTGATTGCCGTTTTTATCATCTCCAGCGGCGAATCGCCCAGCCAGGCGTACCGCTCCAGTTGAATGTTACCCCCGGCGGCAAAGAGGGGCTGCACCACAAACAGCGCCGCCACAAACCAGAAGATACTCAACCCGATAACGCCGCCGGCCAGCCGCCACCGGCGCCGGGCCAGCCCGATATACACCCCAAGCATAGCCACCACCAGCGGCATATCTTCTTTGCAGGCCATCGCCAGAATCAAAAAAACAAATAGAGTACGATTTTTTCGTTGCTCGATGGCCAGAAAGGCAAATAATAAAAATGTGGGGGCCAGCGTGACTGCGTGAAAATCAAAAAGGGTGGCGGATTGCAGCGTGGGCAGCAGCAGGTAGGCCAGGGGGAAAATGAGAAGGGTGAAGCGGGTTACGGGTTGCGGGTTGCGTGATACCGCATCGGTGGTTGATGTGGGCGGAGACGAAGTTTTTTTTGCTACCTGATACTTGCTACCTGCTACCTGATACTTGCTGCTTGCCAATTGATACAGGGGCCATGCGCCAACGGCCACCACCACGGCCTGCGCAATGAGCAGCAGTTCCGGGCCGCCAAGCCCTGCCCGGTAGAACGGGACAAAGAAAAGCAGGATCGGTTCGACGTGCAGGGCCAGCCGCGATGTTACCGGCGCCATCAACGTAAATTCCATAAAACGGCCGTGGGCGGTATTCCACAAGGCCTGATCCACGTTGCCGATGTCAAGGCCGTTGGTTAAAAAGGCGCGATGCTGCTGCACTGCCGGCAGGCTGAAAAAGAGAGCAAAGGCGATGATCAGGAGCAGGAGCAAGAAGTAGGGAGCAGGGAGCAGGGGAGATTTTTTTTTGGTGTGCAGATTGTCCGGTTGCGTATTCGCCATTCGACTATTCGCTTGTTGGTGGCAGGGTGATCTGAGTCACGGTGAAATAATCTCCGGCCACGGTGCCGCCTGGCTCAACCACCGGCAGCCGCCGGCCATTGAGCGGGTTGTAGAAGCCGGCAATCAACCGGTACGTCCCCGGCGTTAAATCTTCCGGCAGGGGCAGGCTGTGGCCGTCGCTGATAATCTCTGCGGGCAGCCAGCCGGTTGTGGGACGCTGCCCGGCAGCGGGCGCGGCATCGGATTGGGCCACCAGATTATTGCTGCTATCCAGCAGTTGCGCAAAAACTTTGGTGCGGGTTGTAATCGGGCCGCTTGTTTTCCAGAAAAATTCCACAGCGAGCGATTGCCCGGATGGATTAACGGAATAGCCGGCCAATTCAATTTTGGCAGTGTCTCCGGCAAAAAACAACCCGGGCGCAGCCGGCAGGGTTGCCTCTGGCGAAAGCTCAAAACGGTGCGGCGGGGCGGTGACATCCACCTGCCCCAGCAGCAGGGGGTCGCCCGCCGGGTTGCTGCCGGTGTGCAGTGCGGCCCACACTTCGTAGTTGCCGCTATCCAGCGTGGGCGGCACCACCAAATTGTATTGAGAGCGAAGTACAGCCCCTGATCCCCACTGATCGATGGGCAGCGGCAGCGGGTCGAGTTGCCCGGCCTGATATTCTCCCTTCTGTCGCCACTCGAACATTACATAATTTTCCCGGATGTCGCCAATTTGCAGCCACGACCGGGACTGGCGCCAGTTCAGTTCAAGCGGCAGAATATTGCCGGTGGTGGCCGTGGGCGGCAGGGAGGTGTACCCGGTCAAATCGACATTGCCGGAGAGAGACGCTTCTACCTGCTCCGGCAGTTCGATATCGAAATTCTTTTCAGACCGCCACTCAACCGGAATTTCGCCGAGCAGCAGCCCGCCACCCTGCCCCAAAGGTTGCCCGCTTGCGGCCAGCGTTTGGCCCGTGGCCGGATTGTACAGCCCCACCTCCAGCCGGTAACTGCCCGGCGGCGTTCCGGCAGGAATCAGCAATTTGTGCGCATCTTCAATGAATGTTTCCGGCTGCCAGCGCTCTGCGGGCCACAACCCCATCACCGGCGGGCCATCGCTTTTGGCCCAGATGTGGCCCTGCGCGTCAACCAGCCGCAGGTAGACAAACCGGTTGCCGGCCGGCGGTGAAATCACCCGCCAGTGGAGCGTGACGATGCTTGAATTTTTGCCGGCCGGCGCATCCAGATCGTAGCCAAGCAACTGGAGTTCGCCGCCAAAATCGCCGCCCAGTGGAACCTGCGGCGCGGGAGCCTGCTCGCTGCCAACGACCGGGCCGGGATAAACCCAGGCGTAATCGATGCCGTTTAAGCGCACGGTGTGTTCCGGCCGGCGCCGGGTTTGAAAATAGTGGATGATGTTTGGGCCGGGAATATCGCGCTGCACCTGATTGATGTACAGCACCGTGTGTTCGGCGGTGAGCATGTTTTCCTGCGGCACCACCGGTTGCACATCGCCGTGGTAGAGCAGTGGAAAGAGCCACTCGTACCAGGCGGCTACCGGCCTGTCTGTGCGCTCATTTAAATAGTTGGCGGCCCCGTCCAGCCCCTCGCCCCAGCCCACCAGCAGGGCACGCGGCGCCCAGCGCCAGCCCAACACCGCCGGGTTGTAGTAGGTCAAGTAGTAGGGATGGTAGAGGGCAGTGAAGAGGGTGAGGGGAATGAGGAGTAAAAATGGGAGTAATGCGTGATGCGTGATGCGTGATGCGTATTGCGTATTGCGTACCTCACTTCCCTTGCCCTTCTCTTTTTTTGCCATACTCTCCGGCCATTCACCAGGTTGCCCGATAAGCCATTGGCCAAACTGATAATAGGCTGCGCCGGCCAGCAGGTAGAAAGTGGGGAAGGCGGGCAGCATGTACCGGATGGATTTTTTGGAGGCGATAGTCATGATGACGAGGTAGGCCAGGGCAAACATCCACAGAGACAGGATATTTGATTTGCGATTTGCGATTTGCAATTTTCGATTGGTGAGGTGGGGTTGAAGATGGTTGGTAAATAATTGGACAATGCTTAAAATCAGGCCGATGATGAGCCACGGGGTGGCTTTGAGCAGGAAGGCAACGGGATAAAAGGCTGGGCCGGGGTCTTGAATAAATTGGTCCATCCAGAAAAGGCCCAGGTTGCCGGTTCCGGCTTGCTGATCGTTGAACAGCTTGCCAAAGGTGAGGTTGAGCGTACCGAGCGGATCAATCCACATAGCGGGCCACAGCAAAAAAAAGAGAACCGCCGCAACACAGGCAGCCACCAGCGCCCCACCAATTTTGTTCAGCCACCAATAGAGGTTTCGGCCCTGACCGGTTGAAATGCCCCACGTTATCGCCAATACCACCAGCATCGGCCCCAACAGCAGCGCTGTGGATTTTGTCAGCAGCGCCAGACCGGTGAAAATGCCAGTCAAAATTACCCAGATTCGACGCTCGTCGCGCAGCCACAGCAGCAGCGATACTCCGGCCAGAGTCATAAATAACGCCAGCGGGGTGGC
>CAYWSS010000185.1:0-9137 GCA_964460505.1 uncultured Caldilineaceae bacterium
AAATCTTCAGGGTTAAATGGCGGCATTTGTGCCCGCACATGGGCGGGAAGGGATTGTTCATGGCTGTCCTGCACGTCTCGCCCGTAAATGCTGAAAGCGGGCAGCCCCTTTTGGCTGTGGCCCGCCAGTACCGCTGCCAGGTAGACCGCGCCGGGCCGCTCGGTGCCGTTAAAGCCCCAGACGGCTTTGGGTATGAGCGGGTTCATATCCATGGTCTCTGCCCCGTAGCACCAGCATGGGGTCACGGTGATGGATACCCCCACCCCTTCTTTCCTGAACTTCTCTGCACAACTGGCAGATTCAGCTACCCGGCCAATGGTGCTGTCGGCAATGACACATTCAACGGGCAGGCCGTTGGCATGGCGCAAATTCTCGCTGATGAGATTGGCCACGGCTTTGGCCATATCCATGGTCTGATCTTCCAGCGACTCGCGTACGCCGCCCAGCCGGCCGTCAATAGTGGGCCGGATGCCCACTTTTGGCATGTCTCCCACTAAACTATTTTTTGGAGGATTCATTTTTATGTCGGTCATTTTTGCCCTCTTTATTATTTTATTATAGATGTCTGGAAAAGTTTTTTTCTAAATAACATCCGTATTGCGTATTAGCCCCTTCTTTACGCAATACGTAATACGTAAATCGTTGGGCGAAAACTTTTCTGGATTTTATTTTATTGTGATATTAGGGTTCCTGGCCCAAAGCCCCATAACGCCCATATTTGTGAACGGCCTGAGTCATTGTCACAAAGTTTTCCGGAGGAATGCCTTCCATAATGCTGGTCGAAGATCCCAGCACATAACCTCCACCGGGAGCCGCGTTGATGCAATATTCTTTGACTTGCTCCTCAATCTCTTCTTTAGTGCCATAGGCTAACAGCGCCGTTGGAATATTACCTACCAACGCCATTTTACCCGCCCACTTTTTCTTGACCTCGAACATATTATTTGATTCAGGTTCAATAGGGTGGGCAATGTCGAAACCGATGTCATACAGGATGGGTAAAATATTATCCATCTTTCCGTCGGTGTGCATGGCAAATAGTTTGCCACGCGCTTTGGCCGGCGCAATCAACTGTTTCATGCGGTGGGGAAAGATTTTCATAAACATATCGGGATGAATCATCAGCCCGGAATTGTGGCCAATATCGTCGTTAACCAGGAAGAAGGCCAGGTCATCGGCAAAGTTTTCGCAGACAGCGTTCATCACCTTAATCTGATGTTCCAGCAAGATGTCCATCAACTTTTCCAAAAAAGGGCGGTTGTCATAGAACATGTAGAAAGAATCACTTACCCCAACGGCCAGCATCGCGCTATCAAAAAATGAGGTAAAGTTGGCAAAAATACCCACCCCGGTGCCCTGAGCCGCCTTAAGATAGCGTTCTACGTATCTGAGCTGGTCGCTGATAGGCGTTGGCGGTTCCAGGTCATCCATATCCGCCTCGGATTTTATCGAGCCGTCAACATAGTGCTCAGTCCCATCACGGGCGGTTTTGAAAACGTTATTGGGCCGCCAGGAGAAGTTGCAGACCACGGCATCCATGCCCAACCGTTCGGCAAATACAACGTGGTCTTCAGGCGTAATGGACTGGCCGCCGACGCTGGCATCGACAATATCATACTCAAGTTTTTTATCCAGCACATACTCATATACGGGTTGGCTGGTTACCCAAAATTCAAGGTGAGGCAGCCTGTCGGCTTCCTGATGTTGAAATGCCTTTAACAAGCGATTAATATCAGGTTTGTCATAGTGGGAGTTATTATTTTTTGTCATGATTTTATTTTCCTTTATGAGTATCAGCGCATCCATAGTCTTGCATATTTGGAGTGCCAAAGGGCAACTTTGGCCGACAAAGCATAGCTTTGTCACTCCTTAATGTGGATCTGCTAAGTACGACTACTCGACACCCAACAATGCTTTGGCCACCCGAGGGGCGCTGCCGGCATCACCGGCAAAGCCGTCTGCCCCCACTTTATCGGCAAAATCCTGGGTAATGGGCGCTCCACCCACAATAACCTTGACCTTATCGCGGACGCCGGCTTCGGTTAAGGCCTCCAAAGTTGCCGTAATGGAGGGCATGGTGGTGGTTAACAAGGCTGACATTCCAAGCAAATCAGGGCCGTTTTCCTGAACCGCTGCCACAAACGTTTCAGGGGCCACATCGGTGCCCAGATCAATGATTTGGAAGCCGGCGCCTTCCATCATCATCCCAACCAGATTCTTGCCGATGTCGTGCAAGTCACCGGCCACAGTCCCAATAACTATGGTGCCCAGCACTTCCATATCGCCCTCCACCAGCAGCGGTTTCAGAATATCAACTGCGGTTTGCATGGCCCGGGCGGCTATCATCATTTCAGGAATAAATTTGTCACCGGCTTCAAAAAGCCGGCCGACTTCGGCCATAGCCGGCATACAGGCCTCGTGTAAAACTTTGTTCGGGTCAATGTTTTCATTCAAGGCGGCCTGGGTGTCGACTGCTGCTGTGTTAGCATCTCCCCTAAGTACTGCATCATAAATGGTATCAAGATTCATGGGAAACTCCTTTGTGTAAGTTTTAGATTATATTGCTCAGATTTAATCGTAGGCTTTTGCCGCCCTTTTTACTGGCCCGCGCACAAATAGCTAATGCGCAGACCCGTAATTTGCTATCCTTTAATTGCGCCAAAAGTTAACCCTTTGACCATACTGCGTTGGGTGAGAATAACAAAGATAACAGCCGGAACCATCATCAGCACAGACATAGCGGCCATGCCCCGCCAGTCAACGGTAAATTGGCTGGTAAAATCATACAACCCTACAGGAAAAGTTTTGGCCGCCGGCGTTTTTGTAATAATGCTGGCAATTTGATATTCATTCCAGGAAGCTAAAAAGGCAAAGATGCTGGCGGCGGCCATACCGGGCAAAGCCAGCGGTAAGTCGATACGCCAAAAAGCCGACCAATGGCTGCACCCGTCAATGTAGGCAGCTTCGTCTAACTCTTGAGGAATTTGACGGAAAAAGCCATCCATCAACCAGGCCGTAAAGGGAATATTGATAGCCACGTAAACAAGGGCAAGACCTTGAACCGTATCGATTAAACCATAATTACGCATAAGCAGGAACAGGGGCAAACTCAAGGCTACGCCAGGTACGCTGCGCGACAGCATAATAATCAGAAAGATAGTTGAACTCCACCTGAACTTAAAGCGAGAGAAAGCATAGCCGGCCATTGTGCCCAGGCCAACGGAGAAAACCGTGGTCAAGACGGCGACCCTGCTTGAGTTCCACATATAATTCCAGACCGGCACCCCGGCTGCAATCTCCGGATTAAATCCAAACAGTGAGAGAAAGGCGTCAAATGTTAATTTTTGGGGTATCCAAACTGGAGGCGTGACATTAACCTCATTGCCGGGGCGAAAGGCTGTAAAAATTATCCAAATAGCGGGTAAAGCCCACGTCAAAAGAACAACCACGGCAACTATATTATAGAAACTGTTTTTCTTCTGTCGTTTAGTTATTTTAAATGCCTTAGAACTCATTGATACACCTCTCTTGATTTCATCAGTTGCCGAAACAAATACAGGGTAAATAACACCCCCAGCACAACGCCTATCATGGACATAGCGCTGGCCATACCAAACTGTGAATTGCGTATGGCTAAACGACCGGCATAGGTCCAAATCATTTCGGTGCGATGCGCCGGCCCGCCACCGGTCATAATGCGAACAATATCATAGGCTCGCGCAATATCAAGCGACAACACAGTTAACGCAATAATGGTAAAGGGTTGTAACAGGGGAAATGTAATATGCCTGAACCGTTGCCAACTGCCGGCTCCATCCACTTCGGCTGCCTCGTAAACATCTCGGGGCAGCGATAGCGTTCCGGCCAGTAAAATGATGGACATCACCGGCACGTTCATCCAGATGCTGGCCATGATTATAGCCATCATGCCTGTCGGTTCATCAACTAACCATGCTTTTGGTTCAGAAAGGATTCCCAGTGAAAGCAGGGCATTGTTGACCAAGCCCACGGTTGCGTTAAAAAACCAGGCAAATTGAAAACCAACCAGCACCGGGGCAAACATCATCGGCACCATTAACAGCGTGCGCATCATACTTTGTCCCCTGGTAACTCGCGCTAATAGCTGAGAAACGGCTAATGCCAATATAAAAGATATATTAACTGACAGGGCTAAAAAGATAACTGTATTAAATAAAGACCGCCAGAAAACATCATCTCCCAATAAACGCGCGTAGTTTCTAAACATAGTGTCGGTTGAGAAAACAAAGGTTTTCTCTGGTCTTAACAGATGAAAAGGGGTAAAGCTAACGTATGTGGAGTACAGCATTGGGTATATAATGACCATGCCAATAATCAACAACGACGGAGCTATCAGGAACAAGGGAAAGTATTTTTGGCTGCTATAAAAGCTGGTTTTGTGAGATGTCGATGTCCGGCCAGACGCTGATTCTATATTCGCGTTAGTCATACAAAACTCCTGTGTCCAAATTAAGCTTGTAAAGCGGGTGTCAACAGGCGTTACCCGCTTAGAGCAACGCCTGTTGACGGTTTTGATTCTATTCGTAGTAACCAAAATCAGTAAGCATTGTGGTCGTGTCCTCAACCCCAATGGCTACACCATCTTCAACAGAGGTATCGCCCAGGATGATGCCTTGCAGGGTGGGATACCATGTATCGGTAAAGGAAATCCAGTCGGCGAACAGCGGCGGGGTGAAGAAGTCTTCGGAAATTTGCAATTGAGCAACTTCCAGTCGTTCCTTGTCCAGCGCTACATCAGAAGCGGCGGCATCAGTAATAATCATATCCCAGACATCATTGCGTACCGGCAGCAATCCCAATTTACCTTCGTCATAAGCAACTTGCTGCGAGGTGAGGAACTTGATAAGTTGAACCGCCCCTTCTTTTTCCTGAGCATCTTTGGCCACCGAGAAGGCGTGGGCGCCGGCCCAGCCGGTGTGGTCATTACCGGCTCCAACGGGGCCGCGAACAATGCCAAACTTACCGGCCACGGCGCAGTTTTCGGGATCTTGGAAGTAGCTGTACCAGCCGTACCATTCCAGGTAGAAGGCTACGTTACCATCGCAAAAGTTCTGAGCCACTTCCGGCCACAGCAGGTTGGTGGTATCTGACGGAATTAAGCCGTTGGCGTACAAATCCAGCATCCATTGGGCCGACATCTGGCCGGCTTCGCTGTCGAAAATTGGGTTCAGATTTTGGTCAAAGTAGTTACCGCCGTTGGCTACCAACACTTCGTAGTAGCGGCCGGCCAGGGCTTCTTCTTTACCGGCAAACTGGGTGCCGTACTGAATGGCCCCTTCGCCCACAAAGAATTCGGCCATATCATACATTTCGTCAAGCGTGGTTGGCGGAGCCAGGGGGTAGCCGTAGGCATCCTCAAACTTGGCTTGCAGGTCGGCATCTCCAAACAGGTCGGTGCGATAGTGCATGCCGCTGATGTCGGCGTGGCGCGGAATCAGTTGCAGTTTGCCGTCAATGGTGGCGGCGTCGATGATGGCCGGGCTGAAAGCAGCCAGTTCTTCAGCAGTAAAGTAGTCGTTGAGCGGCTCTACAAACTCTGTGTACTGGCTCATAAAGCTGGTGTGGTTCCAGGCCACATCAAAATCAACCGTGCCGGCGGCGTAGTTGGTTTTCAGGTAGCGGTCAATTTCAAAGCCGTCGCCTAAAAAGACAATCTCTACCGTGGCTCCGGTATCTTCTTCAAACTTTTTGATGGAGTCGTACATAGCTTCATAGGGTTGGCCGCCAATGTTGGCCATGCGAATGGTCACCCCGGATAAATCTTTATCCAGTCCGGCGTATTGGGGTTCACCCACATCAGCACTGCCCGTTCCACCTACATCGGGGCTTTCAACAACATTGGCGCCCTGGCCTTCGTAACCCAGGTCTGATAACATTGTGGTGGTATCTTTAACACCAGTGGCTAGACCATCTTCAACAGAGGTATCGCCCAGCATAATACCTTGCAGGGTGGGATACCAGGTATCGGTAAAGGAAATCCAGTCGGCGAACAGGGGCGGGGTGAAGAAGTCTTCGGAAATTTGCAATTGAGCAACTTCCAGTCGTTCCTTGTCCAGCGCTACATCAGAAGCGGCGGCATCAGTAATAATCATATCCCAGACATCATTGCGTACCGGCAGCAATCCCAATTTACCTTCGTCATAAGCAACTTGCTGCGAGGTGAGGAACTTGATAAGTTGAACCGCCCCTTCTTTTTCCTGAGCATCTTTGGCCACCGAGAAGGCGTGGGCGCCGGCCCAGCCGGTGTGGTCATTACCGGCTCCAACGGGGCCGCGAACAATGCCAAACTTACCGGCCACGGCGCAGTTTTCGGGATCTTGGAAGTAGCTGTACCAGCCGTACCATTCCAGGTAGAAGGCTACGTTACCATCGCAAAAGTTCTGAGCCACTTCCGGCCACAGCAGGTTGGTGGTATCTGACGGAATTAAGCCGTTGGCGTACAAATCCAGCATCCATTGGGCCGACATCTGGCCGGCTTCGCTGTCGAAAATTGGGTTCAGATTTTGGTCAAAGTAGTTACCGCCGTTGGCTACCAACACTTCGTAGTAGCGGCCGGCCAGGGCTTCTTCTTTACCGGCAAACTGGGTGCCGTACTGAATGGCCCCTTCGCCCACAAAGAATTCGGCCATATCATACATTTCGTCAAGCGTGGTTGGCGGAGCCAGGGGGTAGCCGTAGGCATCCTCAAACTTGGCTTGCAGGTCGGCATCTCCAAACAGGTCGGTGCGATAGTGCATGCCGCTGATGTCGGCGTGGCGCGGAATCAGTTGCAGTTTGCCGTCAATGGTGGCGGCATCGATGATGGCCGGGCTGAAAGCAGCCAGTTCTTCAGCGGTAAAGTAGTCGTTGAGCGGCTCTGTAAAGTTTACAAATTGGCTCATAAAGCTGGTGTGGTTCCAGGCCACATCAAAGTCAACCGTGCCGGCCGCATAATTGGTTTTCAGGTAGCGGTCAATTTCAAAACCATCACCTAAAAAGACAATCTCTACCGTGGCTCCGGTTTTTTCTTCAAACAACTTGATGGAGTCGTACATGGCTTCGTAGGGTTGGCCGCCAATATTGGCCATGCGAATGGTCACCCCGGATAAATCTTTATCCAGTCCGGCGTAACCGGCCATGCCAGCATCTGCCGGTGACTCTTCTTTAGCAGCAGCCTCTTCTACCGGTGTCTCTTCCTCAGCGGCGGCCTCTTCTGCCGGCGCTTTTTCCTCAACAGCGGCTTCTTCTGCCGGCGCCGCCGCTTCGGTTTTCGCTTCTTCCTTTACTTCAGGTTCAGACGCTCCACCACAGGCTGCCACAACCAGGGCAACTATCAACAGGGTCAAAATTGTAAAGATTTTTGTGCAGTTCTTCACTGTTCTTCCTCCTCTATAATTAAAAAAGATTGAGTCTTAGCAGATCCAAATTTTATGCTCTGTGGGGGTTTGCCCACAGGGGGCCTTTGGCTCTAACCCCCGACGCCGGTTATTAAAATGTCCTTTAGGTACAAACCGGCTTGGAGCGAAACAAATTGGATCTACTGAGTCTATTGGTTTGAGTTAATACGTTGATACTTAATCCGGCATTGACATCATAATTATGTCATAGGCCACTCCGTTAGTTATGAAACGAGAATTAATTAACCTGCCCGTTTGCTCGCGCTGCGTATTGCGTATAATTTCTCTCTTTACGGGGTACGAAATACGTAGTACGCAGTGCCATCATTAATTGGATAACTTATTTAATTACCGCTCCTCAGCCGTTATTAAATTCATCTACGGCTTCATACATTGCTATGATGTTCTCCGGGGGAACATCCGGCAGAATGTTGTGGACCGTGTTAAAGACATATCCGCCGCCGGGGGCAAAAATATCGAGTAAGCCTTTAACGTGGTCTTTTACTTGCGTGGGCGTTCCGTTATTAAGCACGTGACGGGTATCGGCGCCGCCGCCCCAAAAGGTGATGTCCTGCCCAAACTCTTTTTTCAGGCGCTCCGGCTCCATATCGCGACTGTTTATCTGCACGGGGTTGATAACCTCGAAACCGGCCTCAATCAGGTCGGGCAACAGTTTATAGATTGAGCCGCAAGAGTGCAGGAAGGTGTGCATCTGACTGTTCTTTTTTACGTAATCGCACAGAATGGTGTGGCGTGGCTTAAACAGTTTTCGATAAACGTCCGGCGGCATAAAAGGTCCCTGATCCGTGCCCAGATCATCGCCAAAGCGAATAATATCAACCACATCGCCGACGGCATTGCAAACATTTTCTAAGGTAGCCAGATGTATTTCCACCAGGGCATCAAGCAGGCGTTCCACCTCGGCCGGCTCTAACAGGAGATCCATCAAGAAATTATCCAGCCGCCGCAGAAAGGAGCCCCACTCAAACAGGTTGCAGCCGGCTACCACCATCAACGCCTTGTCTGTGTTCTCCCGTAGATAAATGGCTTTCTCGCGCAATTGCTGCCAGAAATCCGGTTCGCCGGCATGATCCCAGGGGCTGTGAACCAGTCCCGCCCAATGAATCTTTGGCATTTCATGAGGCAAGTCTTTATAATCGGCAGGATAGCCATCCAGGTAGGGAAAATAGGTTTGATCAAAAAAGGTGGCTATTTTATTGGGCATGGTGGCAATGCGCGTACCGTCGGGGGCAAAAGCGTCCAGGCCCCCCCTGGCGTTCTTAACCGGCCGAAACCAGGCCGGAAATTGAACGACCTGCCCGGTAAGCAGCGTGAAATCATACCAATCTTCATCCTGGGTATTGAACATTCGCCCCACGTCCAAAACATCAACGCCAAAGCGGTCAATTATATCACCTTCCGGCTGGGCCAATTGCTGAACCACATCATAAACGCGGGTGTGGCCCTCAGTGATGCCCAGGTGTTTTTTGAGGTTGTAGTAGGCAATTGTTGAGATGCCCGAACTTGGCGTGGCCCCCAAATCAACGGGGACCTGGTCGGGCTGCTTATGATTTATGCCGGCTAAAACGCGCTCTCTTGAGGTCATTATTCCATTGTCAGCCATATATTTTTCTCCTTGTATAAAATGTTCGTAGTCAGGTACGCAGCGCAGTGGGCCTTCGGTCATCTAACGCCACTCCGCTATCGCTTCGAGGCTGACTA
>CAYWSS010000186.1:0-9127 GCA_964460505.1 uncultured Caldilineaceae bacterium
ACATCGCCTTCGACAAGCTCAGGCAACGACGCGCAGCCTGAGCTTGTCGAAGGCAGGGGCGGCTACGGCTTCAACAAGCTCAACCTACCCCTCTCGCACTTAAAGCAGATGAAACACACCCATTGACTTTCCAGGCCCAGCCTTGGAAAAACCTGGGGGCTTACCACTACATATTGAGGTCCAGTTAGTAATAAACATACTATATGTTGTGGAATTGCCAAAAATCGCTGAGTTTTGTTTTGCAAGAGACTGACTCAATGCTATAATTTTGATATGGCGCACCGTAAAATTCCACGTCGGGTTTTTCTGAAAAGTTTGGGGGTCATGTTGCTGGTCAGCGGATGTTCTTCTGACTTGCTTTCATTTTCCATGGAACCCACGGCCACCCCATTGCCCACACCCACGCCAACTCCGCTGCCCAGAGCCGACTCTGTCGCCCAGACTTACCTTTTGGCCTGGAACAGCGGCGACTACACCACCATGTACAACCTGCTTGCCCCCGAGTCGCGGCAGCAGATTAGCTTTGAGCAATTTCAGGATCATTACCTGCGTAACCTAAATATTGCCACGGTCAACCGGATAGAAACGCAACTGCAATCGCTGTTGCACGATGGGGGACAGGCCGCGGTCAACTTTGTTTCAAATTGGCAAACCGCGCGGTTTGGCGATATTCAAGCCGAAAATCAGATGCGTCTGGAATTTTCGGAGGGGCGCTGGGGGGTTAAATGGCAGCCCACGCTGGTGCTGCCCCAGTTGGGAAAAGACATTTCCCTCTCCTTTTTGAGCGAACAACCCACCCGCGGCAATATTTACGACAGCAACTTTCATGCCCTGGCCACCCAGGGGCAACTGGTTACCATTGGCGTTGTGCCCCAGTTTATTGAAGATGAACAGCAAGTGCTTGACGCCATCTCTCAAATAACCGGCGTAAATCCGCAGAGCATCCGGGGGAAAATCTCGTCTGCCCGCGCCGACTGGTTTGTGCCCATCGCGGACGTGCCTTTTGAAACCAGTTTGGCCTATGATGATCGGCTGGCCGCGCTAAACGGTGTTGAGCGCCGGGCGCGGTCGGTGCGCACCTACACCAGCGGTGATGTGGCAGCGCATATGGTTGGTTATATGGGCAGTATCCCCGCCGAAACGAAAGACCGATATGTAGCCAAAGGATACACCGGTGACGAAGTGGTGGGGTTGAGCGGGGTGGAAGCGTGGGCAGAACCCGATCTGGCCGGTCTGCGCGGCGGGAGATTAGTAACCCTCTCTCCCCCACCGGAGCGCCAGGTACTATCAGAGCTTTCCAGTGTTACCTCAAAAGCCGGCAGCAGTGTCTATCTTACCTTTGATACTCAATTTCAGACGCACATTGAGGGCCTTTTGGGCGAGCGAAAAGGCGCGATCATCGTAATGAATCCTCATACCGGGGCCATTTATGCCATGGCAACCTACCCCCGTTTTACCCCGGCCGTCTTTGCCCCCGGATTTGATGTTGACACGTGGGCGACGCTTTCCACCAACCCAGACCGTCCCCTGCTCAGCCGGGCCACTCAGGGAACATACCCGCCGGGATCAATCTTTAAAATTGTGGCAATAACTGCCGCCCTCGAATCGCTGGGGCTTGATCCAAAAACAATGTTTACCTGCACCGGAAAATGGAATGGGCTGGGGCCGGAGTTTACCAAAACGTGCTGGTTAGAACGAGGGCACGGGCAAATATCGTTAATTGATGGGCTGACGCAGAGTTGCAACATTGTGTTTTATGAGGTGGGCTTGGCCTTGCATCGAGCAAACCCCGATTTGTTGCCGGAGTGGTCCCGGACGTTTGGCCTGGGGGCGCGCACAAATATTTTTGGCCTCTACGAAGAAAGCCAGGGGGTGGTGCCGGATAACGCCTGGAAGCAGGCGACATTTGGCCGGCCCCTGTTTGAGGGTGATGCCGTAAATTCTGGCATAGGACAGGGTTACACCCTGGTTACACCGCTGCAAATTGTCAGAATTTTGGCCGCTATGGGTAATGGCGGGCAACTGGTGCGCCCGCGTCTTGTTGACAAAATAGTTAAAATAGACGGCGTCGAAACCATCATTGACCCTGAAATAGCTGGAACCCTGCCCATTTCGCCCGAAAATATGGCATTGATCAGGCAAAGCCTGGAGGCCATTACCAGCGGCGCTCGCGGTACAGCCCGAAAAGCATTTGAAGGCGCAACCTATTCGGTGGCCGGAAAAACCGGCACCGCCGAATCTGGGCAGGAAGATCCGCACGCCTGGTTTGCCGGCTATGCCCCGGCAGATGACCCGCGTGCAGCAATTTCTGTGGTGCTGGAGCAAGCCGGCGAAGGCTCAAAAGTGGCCGCTCCTCTCTTCAGGCAGGTGTTAGAGTCGTTCTTTGCCTGGGAAACAAGCCAAATCTGAAAAATCCGTGCCGCCAAAAACTTCTGTCAAAATAGTTTGATTCGGGTGTTTTTTTGTTGACAGGTTGAGTGTCTCAAAAATTTGTTGAATTTGTGTAAAGATAGGGACGTAGCATTTTTATATGCAAAATACTGTAAATTGTACTCCACAAGGCATAAAAAATCCCCTTTAATTCTTTTAAAATAGAGGCTTTTGGCTCGTTTAGTTTACATTGACATAGTTTTTTACTTATGCTATTATGGTTTATGTCTTTAAGATTAAGTCAAGTTGCGGCTTGATTATTTAATTTTTTCTGCGCCCTTTGCCTCACTGATTTTATCAAATATTTAACAGATGGGCGCAAACTCACTTCCGAAACTTCCCAGGGTTACAGACCTTTTTAATTGAAAGGAGCAACGGACAATTATGGCATCCAGAACAGAGCAAATGATAGCCCGTTTACGAGATCTCCAGGCAGGCACCGCCGATATTGAAGCCTCGGCGGTGGTTAGTGTTGATGGTTTAATTATGGCCTCGTCGTTACCGGCAGACGTAGAAGAAGACCGCGTATCTGCCATGTCTGCGGCAATGCTTTCGCTGGGCGAGAGAATTGCCAGCGAACTTGGGCGCGGTATTCTGGATCAGGTTTACATTCGCGGTGATAACGGGTATGTCATTTTGATGTCCATTGGAGAGGAAGCCGTGCTAACGGCGCTGGCCCGTGGTGACGCGAAATTGGGCTTGATTTTCCTGGATATGAAACGCGCCGCTGAAGATTTAACAAAACTGGTTTAATATTTAATTTAAGAAATAATCAAAGCCGCCATTATTTGATGAGCGGCTTTTTTGATTTAGAAACAATTTGTAACCGTTCGCCCCCCCGTTGCCTTCGACAAGTTCAGGCAACGACGCGCAGCCTGAGCTTGTCGAAGGCGATGTCAGGAGTAGGGGGAGTGAACGATTACAACAATTTTGTACAGGGTGCAAATCAATAGCACCCTGTTTTTTTGGTCTCCGGGGATGGTTTAACCTTGCAGGGGGATGAAGTTGTCGCCGTATGCGCCCATATTTGGGCCGAGTACATCCTGATAATCGGGCCGAAAAGCCCATTCCTGGTCACAGGCATTGCATTTGAGACAGCCGGCAGGGGGGCAAGCCTGGGTAAGGTCGTTGCGAATGGCCCGGCGTAAGTCCCAGGTGAAGAAAGCTTTGGTGACGCCGGTGGTTACGCTATCCCAGGGCAGCTTTTCGTCAAGCCGGCGCTCGCGCAAAAACTCATCCTGACTCAAGCCTTCCGCCTGCAAGGCCCGCTGCCATTCACGCAGGCTGGTTTTGCGCATGCGGGCCAGCACCCGCCCCAGGCGACGGTCGCCACGGGCCAGGGTGGCGGTAACGGCGGCCCAGGCGGGGCTGTCGCTGCGTACGGTAACGCCGTTGGGCTGGAGCCGCTCCTGAAGGTATTGAATCCGGGCCTGGATGGTTTCCACCGGTGTCATCGCCATCCACTGGAAGGCGGTGTGAGATTTAGGCACGTAGGGCGTTGCATTAATGGCCATATTGCGCGGAAAAATCTTTTTGGCGGCCAGCGCTATTTGAGCAATAGCCTCCACATCTTCCTCTGTTTCCGTGGGCTGCCCAACCATAAAATACATTTTAATCTGCGGAAAGTTATATTTGGCGGCCAGTGCCACGGCATGCAAAATCTGGGCGTCGGACTGGGGTTTGTTGATGACCTTGCGCATGCGGGTGCTGCCCGCTTCCGGGGCAATGGTCAGGGTCTGGTTGCCGCTTTCGGCCAGCCCTTTGATGAGCGGTTTGCTGATGGGGTCTACCCGCATGGAAGAGGCCGTAAGCCGCGCTCCCATTTTGCGCAGTTCCGTGGCAATTTCATCAATCCAACTGTGGTCGCTAACGGCGGCGCTGACCAGCCCTATTCGATCGCGGTGTTCAAGACTGTGGCGGGCAATGGCCATTACGGTGTCCAGGTGCATTTCTCGCATGGGGCGGTAGACGTAGCCGGCCATACAAAAACGACAGCTTCGGCCACAGCCCCGGGCAATTTCAACCAGGGTCCGGTCGCCAAATTCGGTGCTGTTACTGTAAATTTGGGTAACGGTGGGACGGCTTTCTATATCTTTTACCCACACCCGGGGCACCGCTTTGTTGTTACAATTCAGGGCCGGTACATACATGCCCGACAGTTGGGCCAGCCGCTCGTACGCTTCGGCACGGGGGGCATTGTTTACCGCCCACAGCGCATCAACAAGCGGTGGAATGATGGCTTCTCCCTCGCCGATGGCAATGGCATCAAAGATGCCGGCCATGGGTTCCGGGTTGGTGTACACAGCCGGCCCGCCGGCAATCAGCAGCGGCCAGCTTTCATCTCGCTCTGCGGCAAATATGGGGAACCCGGCGCGGCGCAACATTTCGACCACGTTAAAATAATCCATCTCGTAAGAAATGGTAAACGCCACCACCGCAAAATCATCCAGCGGACGTTGGGATTCCAGGGAAATGATGGATTCGCTGCGGTGGGGGGCTTGCTGGTCGCCAAAGAAAACGCGCTCGCAGACCACATCCGGCTCATCGTTAAACAGGCGATAGACGCTGTGCAGGGCCAGGCTGCTCATACCTACCCGGTAGCTGTTGGGCCAAACCAGGGCCACCGGCAGCTTGCCGCCCCAGTTTTTTTGGATTACGCCTTCTTCCTGGGCGATGATTTTCTTTAAATGTTGAATCTGCCGGTAATTCTGTTTCATTAGCTCAACCTGATTTTTTATAGTAATTTTTACAAAAAAGAATTATACTGCGGATTGGGAGGATTTCAAACTTTGTAGAGACCCGGCATGCCGCCGGGCCTCTACTTTTTATTTATACTGCACCTGAGCTAAAGGCGCATGTTTTCTACGGAATTAAGCCTGCGTCGGGGTGTCGAACATCATGAGCAGCATCAGGACAGGGGTTTTGGCCAGAATGCTGTGGGGCAGGTGGGGCGGCATATGTACCCAGGTGCCGGCCTGGGCGGTCATTTTGTCGCTGCCCAGGGTGATGTCGGCTTCGCCCTGCACAAATTGGAGCATGGCTGTTTTGGCCGCAGTATGTTCCGAAAGTTCCTGGCCGGCGGCAAAGGCAAACAGGATAGTTTTTACATGTTTATCGCTGTAAATGGTACGGCTGATGATGCTATCGTCTGGAATATCAGAGATTTGGTCGGATAGACTGGAGAGATAAGTGTAGGTTTTGCTCATTTTGGTTGGCCTTTCTGCAATTAAAATTTTGGAATCTGTTCAAGCCGGCTAATTAAACGAATTTTTGGTTATGAGTTTGCGTGATCCACCGCAAAAAAATCGACCAACCTGAACAGATAGCTGATTTAGATATAGATGTCCAGAAAAGTTTTTTCCTAAGTAACATCCGTATGGACAGAGGCTCTTTGGGTAAAAGTTAAAAAGCCTCTGTGCGCTTTGCGCCCGTGCCTCCGTGGTAACTTTGCCTCAAAATAGATGGCTTGACTGAACTTGTACTTTGGAACATATTTTTAATGATTATTTTTTCATCATAGTTTCATCAGGTTGTCATGGTAACGGTTTATACTACAGATGTTAGACAATAACAACTCTGCGGTCTTAAACTTGGGTTTATTGAGTATCAGTGGATTAAAATTTTGCGGTGCACACATAGATTACCCCCCTCAATCTCCCCTTTGAAGGGGGAAGTTTAGTCCTCCCCCTCTTGAGGGGAAGGCGAAGCGGAGGGGTAAATTTGGATCTGCTGAGCATTGTAAAATACAGCTTTTTATTAATTAAGGAAGGTGTAAAGTGAAAAATTCTAAAAATATTCAGGTAGGGTTTTTAGAGAGCAATCGAGTGGCAGGAATAACAATTGGCATGAATCTTGGTGGGGCAATTGGGGTGGTAGTTGGCGGCACAATGCTTCTTGTTTCCGGTAGCAGCCCGGTATTTGCAATTGGAAGTTTTCTGCTGTTTACAGCAATTTTTGCAGCTTTTGGGGGATTTACGGGATTTTTGTTTGATATAGATTTCCGTGAGCGAAACGTCAGCTTAGTTACGGACATTGAACGAGCAAAATCTGACAGGCGGCAGCGCACAAAAACCCAGCCGTTGGGGCTTCCTCACCATCACCCGCGACTCCCTTAAGAATTGGGGGTGATGAGTTTTTCTGGTTACGGTGTTATCAACCCCTGTTGAATAGCATACCGGGTCAGTTCGGCCCGGCTGGAAAGGTTGAGTTTTGCGGTAATGTTATCGCGGTGGCGGGCTACAGTCTTGGGACTAATGCCCAATTGTTCGCCAATCTGTCTGTTGGTTAATCCTCCGGCAATCAGCACCAAAACCTCGTACTCCCGGTCTGTAAGGCTGGGGGTTTCCTTTGCCGGAGCGGTTCCTTTTCGCTGTAAAAAATCCTTAACTAATGCCCCGGCCACAGAGGTGTGCAGAAATACCTCTCCCCTGTACACGGTATGAATGGCCTGAAGTAAATCTTCGGGCGCGGCCCGTTTGGGGATGTAGCCCGATGCGCCGGCATTGAGCATTTGAAAAAAATACTCTTCTTCTTCATGGATGGTTAAAGCCAGCACGGCAATATTGGGGTACAGGGTTTTAAGCCGGCGGGTGGTTTCTATGCCGTTCATATCCGGCATGGTTACATCCATTAAAACTACGTCGGGGCGGTGGGTTTTGACCAGTTCCAGGGCTTTTGCCCCGGAGCAAGCTTCGGCCAAAATTTCCATGTCGGGCTGGGCATCCAGCAGCATGCGCATACCGGCCCGCACAATGTCGTGGTCGTCAACCAGCATCAGTTTAATGACTGTCATAGGGCTAATTACTTTCCAGCGGAATGTTAACGGTCAGGGTTGTGCCTGTATCTATAGCAGATTTAATTCGCAGGTTTCCCTTGACCAGTTTAACGCGCTCTTGCATGCCCATCAGCCCCCAACTTGCCGGGCTGTCCCCGTTTGAGGCGCCCGCCGGGTTAAAGCCTGCGCCGTTATCTGCAATTTGTAAAATAGCGGCATCGCCTGGGCAGTGTAAATTAATATCTATCTGGGTGGCGTCGGCATGGCGAGCCACGTTGGTCAGGGCTTCCTGGGTAATGCGGAACAAGGTGGTTTCAATTTCGCCGGGCAGCCGGGCATGGTTTTGGCCGATAGTCAGGTTGGTTTTAACCTGGGTCAGGGCAGAAAAGTTTTCAGTGTAATGGCGTAAGGCGGCCGGCAAGCCCATATCATCCAGCAAGGCCGGGCGTAACTCGTTAACCAGGCGGCGCATATCGCCCATAGCCTGTACCGCCATCTCTTCTAGCTGGCCAAGCTGCCGTTTTAAATGCTCCGGCTTGTCTACCGAAATTTGCGTGCCGCGCAAGCCAATGGCCAGACCGGTTAGGGTTTGACCCAATTCGTCGTGCAGTTCGCGGGCAATCCGGGCGCGTTCTTCTTCCTGAGTTTCTACAATGCGCTGCAAAAATTCTTGTCTCAGCGCGTCGCGTTGGGCAATTTCTTCCTGAATGCGCCGGCGGGCGGCGGCCAGTTCTTGCCGGCGGTAAAATTCAAAAGCCCGTAGAGCGCGTATCATAAATACGGCAATAATAACGCCCATAATGGCCCTGAAAAGCTGGATGGGGATTACAAACCAGTTTTGAAAGGTGTCGGCATGAATAACGGTAGATGGAAACAAGGGACTGGGGTTAACAAAGAATTGTCCGATAACGCCGTATAATAAAAAGGCCAGGGCCACCCACAGCAAATCATTGGCAAAAACAGGCTGTTTTAAGCGTAAAAAATCCTGCCGCTGCACCATCAGCCCCCAGGCGGCCAGGATAGCGCCGGGAATAGCCAGACTATAACGGGCCAGAGCATCGGCGGCGGCCAGCCAGTCAGGTTGCTGCCAGTTTAACCATTGACCCAGCAGCAGCACCCCCAGACCGTACAGAATTAACATCGTCGAACCAATCCAAAAATCGGGGTGGGGCAAGTGTTGGAGCGGGCGCAGCATTTGTACCCCAAAAGCAATCAGCGAGGCAAAAGAGACGGCCAGGAAGATAAGCCGCAACACCCAAAACATGAAGAAGGGTTGAAAATTATAAGCTTGCTGCCCCACAATGGCAAACATATCGAGCCATTCATGAAGGCCATGCATAATTCCAAAAACAGCCAGTGGCCGCATAGCCCGTCTGAAGCGGGTAGGCTCGCCCCGGCCAATTTCCAGGGCTACGGCCAGCCCCATTGCAAAAAAGGCCAGACCGTAAACAAAGTATATGTGCGAAATACGCAGGCTAAAAAATTCTGTCCAGGTCATGATTAAAACCCCAGACCTTTGAGGTTTTTAAACCCTCAAAGGTCTTTGAGGAATCATATCTATATTACGCTTCAGTGTGGTATAGATGTCTAAAAAAGTTTTTTCATAAATAGTATTCGTATTGCGTTCGATATTGCCGTTGGGTAAAAGTACCCACTTTTCATGTTAGGCTATCCGCTAATTTATGCTAGTGACATTTGTCACAATATTTTGCGACAAGTGTCACTAATGCAAAAGTGTGAGTCGCAATCGATCCAAACTTACCCAAGAAACCTCCGTTTTGATTAGGCGCAAACAAAGTTTGCTATAAAACGATAATTAAATAATTAATCGCAGTTTCGCAAAATCCGGCAGGTTACAAGTGACCGGCACTTAAAAAGTGCCGGTCACTTTAATTTACCTGATGGCTTTTTCGGTAGTGCAAT
>CAYWSS010000187.1:0-9123 GCA_964460505.1 uncultured Caldilineaceae bacterium
CTAGGTGTAAGCGGACTGGTTTGGCTGAGACAGCGAATGCAGTTTATGTACTGGTTTCTATTAGTCCTGTGGTGCTATGAATTACACGTCATTATGGATCTTTTCACGATTGGACGCGGAGTGATGATCTTTTGGCCGTTTTCCCCAGAGAGGTATGAGCCGGCAGTGATGTTGTTCTATGGCCTCCGCCGGTCTGAAGGGTTGGTGAGCATTCATCACGCCTGGACATTAATAACGGAGTTGGGTTTTGTATTACTGGTGGGCTTTATGGCCCATGTTCTTAATGGAGTGAAAGAAAATGACTGATTTGCAGAACCCCAAGCTCAATAGATTGTTGAACAGCCCCCAATTTCATTTGCTTTTGTTGTTCGTAATCACTTTACTGGCAGTTTTTCTGCGTTTCTACAAACTCGGCGAATGGAGTTTTTGGATTGAGGAGCACCATTCATATAGGCATACTATGGCTATTGTCCCCTCTATTGAAAACATCTTGAGTATTCGCGGTCCTTTTTACCTTCTTAGTAAATTTGCCTTAGACTACCTGGGGTGGAACGAATTCAACAGTCGAATTATCCCGGCACTAGTTGGGATCATCACCATTCCTTTTATCTATTGGCTATCAAAAAAACTGTTTGGTGCCTGGATAGCTCTTCTGGCTGCTATCTTGTTGGCAGTTTCTCCCTGGCATTTGTACTGGTCGCAAAATTTTCGGTTTTACACACTATTTCTGGTACTGTACAATGTAGCGTTTTTTTCTTTTTTTTGGGGATTAGAAAAGGATAAAATCAAGTATTTTATCTTGTCAATGGTAGCTATTTTGGTTGCCGGATTGATACAAGGTTCCGTTGCAGCCTTCCTTGTTCCAATCGTGATAAGTTATCTTTTATTGCTAAAATTATTATCCTTTGGTAAGCCGCCCGGACTACAGTATAAATATATAATTTACTCCGTGATTTTTCTACTGCTATGCTACATTGCCTTTGAAGCTTATACCATCTTTATAAGAGAGAAAACTTCTCTTGTATATAAAGTCTATTATCTTTTTATAAATCAATCAACCGCGTCATTTGTCGGATACTCCGGCCCCTACGTGATGCTAACCTCTGTTATCTATTATGTCGGAGTACCTTTAGCATTTTTAGCTTTGGTTGGCACAATCTTCCTGTTAAAAGAGAAATCGCGAACCGGTCTTTTTCTGACATTAGGCGCGTTTGGTCATCTCGCTATCTTTATGGTGCTGACATTATTTGCCAGCACCGCCAATCGTTATGTGTTTATGTCGTTGCCCTGTTGGATAATTTTAGGTGCAGTCGCAATCAAAGAGATGTTGGTTGGGATCAAAAATCCCAAAACAAAAATCACCGTAGTGGGTATTTTAGTCGGCCTTCTTTTTCTGCTGATGAAAGATCCGGTCATCGAAGATATAGTATACTACAGCAATGAAGAAATATACTTTGGCTTGATCGTTTTGACAGGAGGGTTGGTTTGCGCTTTTACTCTGATATTGTTCACATGGCTATTAAAACCTCCTACTCAAGATAGGTATTTCCTTGGATTAGTATCAAGTATTCTGCTTCTCATTTTGTTACATCCTATCTTGGCAGACATAATGTACTTTACTTTTCAACATGGCCACCGCAATAACTGGAAGGCTGTCGCTGCAGTTGTTAAAAAAAACAAAGTAGATGATGATAATCTTTTTACATTTCTTCCCGATTTATCGAGTTTTTACATCGGAGGACAAGCAAGCCACGTAAGTGTTAGTAAATTGGAAACTGCAATGAATAGTGATAAGAATTTTTGGCTTGTAGAGAGTGATAGATTTGATAAACAAACTCCTGTTGGCTTTGAGGAATGGATGAAAATAAACTGCAATACAGTTGGTGTTTGGGACCAATTTGTTGCCGGCAAAACATGGAAAATGCGGGCGTATCTATGCACCCCCAATCGGCTGACCAAACTCAGTTATTGATGTGAGATTAGTATGTGCTCTTGTCGCGCTATTTTCAAGGGAAAACAACTCAATTATCGAACGCGCCCAATCCCTGATTGTTGATTTTATGCCAAATTGCACCAAATAAAACAAGAGGTGGCGCACATTGGTGGCGGGTAAATCATATTCTGTTATTAGTGCAAACAAAACAGTGGTTATCGTTGATCAAGCAACAGATTTGATGGAGGGAAAAATGGATTGGTCAATTTCAATATTGTCCGAGCAAATTCATCCAACGACAATACTTACCGAGTTAAAAAAGGCGATTCTGCACGACCTGGAGATATAACATTGGCAGAAAAGATTGATTTATCAATTGTCATTCCTGTGTTTAACGAAGTGGAAAGTCTTGAATTACTAAATTCCAAATTGAAAGGGGTGCTTGCAGAGCTTAATGACTGTTTTAGTGAAATTATCTATGTAGACGATGGCAGTACTGACGGCAGTTTTGGGCTGTTAAAAAAGTCGCAGGCTGAAGATGCCCAAATCCACGTCATTCGTCTGCGGCGCAATTTTGGCCAAACAGCGGCGTTTTCGGCCGGGTTTGATGTGGCTCAAGGCAATGTTATTGTCACAATGGATGCCGATTTGCAAAATGATCCGGCAGACATTCCGGTGTTGCTGGATAAAATTAATGAAGGGTTTGATGTGGTTAGCGGCTGGCGGGTAAACCGTCAAGACAAATTTATTTCCCGAAAGCTGCCTTCAAAAATTGCGAATGGACTCATCTCTAAATTAACAGGGGTTAAACTGCACGACTACGGCTGCTCACTTAAAGCCTATCGCCGTGATGTGGTAAAGAATATTAATTTGTACGGAGAACTACACCGCTTTATTCCGGCCCTGGCAAGCTGGATGGGCATTCAGGTGGCTGAGGTACCGGTAACTCACCACGCCCGAAAATTTGGCCAATCAAAATATGGTCTTGGTCGTGTAGTGAAGGTTCTTTTAGATTTGTTAACCGTTAAATTTTTGCTGGACTATGCCACCCGGCCAATTCAAATATTTGGCCTTATGGGGTTGCTCTCCTTTTCCGGAGGAACCGCGATAGCCCTCTATTTAACCATTCTTAGGCTCTTCTTCCACGTCCCGCTTAGTGATCGCCCCATTCTCTTTCTGGCTATCCTGCTAATTGTAATGGGGGTCCAATTAATTACTATGGGCCTCCTTGGAGAAATGGTGGTACGCACCTACCATGAGAGTCAGGGTAAGCCAATTTATATGATTAGAGAAACTCTGGTATCCGAAAGCCGGCCGGATAATCAACAAACGAAGGCCCCGAAGCAAAACTTCCCCTAACAATCGAACTATGGAAATGAATGGGGTCATACCTTGTTTCCAAATTATCCTCTTTATTACTTTCCATTCGACAACTTGCTAACAAACATCTTGTCAGTCAAAATTGTTCTGCCCATCACAGGCAGAACAACAGGTATTTTGAATTTGCACAATTTCTAATGTTTTTCTAACTTTTCTTTAGTCTTTTTCACATCCAGCGATGATATGATTAGCTTGGGGCATTGAAGAAGTTACGTAACTCTCAAGTCACAGAGTTACACGAAGGAGGCGCAGCCGCAAAGCGCACAGGGAAATATTTTTGAAAAAATATGAAAAACTCCGTGTACTCTCTGAGAATCTCCGTGTAACCTGAGTTACAGAGAATAACTCTTTTTGTAACCATTCACTCCCCACTCCCCTCCAACTCCCCCCTCGCGAGGGGGGTGGGCTTTAAACTTCCCCCCGTGAACGGGGGGATTGAGGGGGGTGAACGATTACGTCTTTTTCATCCCACATATTGTTCGGCCTTATATTATTTCACCCTTGGAGCAAAATTACTGATGCCTGATATGACACCCTCCAACCCAATATGTTCACATCTGGGCGTGCTTGATGATCGAGACTCTCACTTTTCATATCCCGAAGCCGCGCACTGCTGCTTTGCAAAGGACAAATCAGTTCCCTTATCCATAGAACACCAGGAGCTGTTTTGCTTTACACGTAAGTTTCCGGCTTGTCCACGGTTTGAAAAAAAAGCTGAGAAAGAGCCGGAAACTTTGGTTGTGAAACCTTCCGATACACCTGTATCGAAAAAGGGCAATGGCAATGTGCCGTGGCCGGCCATTTTATGGAGCTTAGGAGGTTTATTTGGAGGGCTGCTAATTATTTTTGCCATCATCTACTTTCAGAGTATGACTAACCAGCAGAATTCAACCGATAGTCAGAACATTCAGGTTGTGCTTAACCCTACGCCCACCCTTACACCAACCTCAATGCCACCGAAAAATACAACAGCAACACCAAAACCCGTTGCATTTTTGTCAACGCCTACCCCAACAGCTACCCCTGCATCCGGCACCAATATTCTTGAACTTTCACCATCAGCCGCGCATATTGGATGGGTTGCCAGCAGGGAAAAACAAGGTAATCACTTTGGAGATTCTTACCTTTATGCCGGATTATTTGAAGGTCAGATCTACCAAGGCGCCATTCAATTTGATCTTAGTGTTGTTCCTCGAGGAGCGCCCATCTACTCAGCGGTTTTGAACCTGACCGGGTTGCGTGATGATCGGTTAGTTGAACATATCGATCAATCAAATGCACCAGGAGTATGGGCGCTTCGCCTGCTGGCCCCCGAAATTGATCCGGACTGGCGCAGGCGCAATTTTCAGGAAATCTTTAATGCCCCGGCTTTGCAAGTTCTTAATCCTATCCTGAGCAGCAAGGATTTAGCTGCGGGACAGCTTAACAGGTTTGAGCTGTCACCCGAGCAGATTGAACTATTGGAAAATCGAATCATTGACAATGAGAACCCAACGATCTCTTTGCGCGTTGAGGGTCCCCTGATAGGGGCCGATAACCTTTTTGCCTGGGATACCGGATACGGGCCGGAAAGCGGGGGCAACAAAGTTGCATTAGTACTTAATGTTGGGCAGCCACCGGCCACACCGCCACCTTATGATTACGTTGTAATAACCAGTACGCCAACACCTGAAAATGTAATCACCGCCGCAGCCATTGTACTGCAGATGACAGCCGAAGCCACCCGATTGGGAACAGCTACACCAGTTCCGCTTAACATAGTAACGGCCACTCCCGTTCCGGAATTACTAGTAATAATACCTACACCAACTCCGGAAAATGAAGCTACTGCTCAGACTCTGGCAGACCTGGCCACAGCTGTGGCTTTAACTACCGGTACGCCCCCCCCACTTCCGCCCAACGCCGTTACCGCAACACCTATGGCAACACCTACACCCACGCCAACGTTTGTACTGATTACCTCCACCCCCATTCCCGACACAGTCTTTTCAGCGGCTACCCTGTCCGCAGAAGTAACGGCCCAAGCAAAGAACAACATTATCGCCACACCCTTGCCGGATAATTGGGTTACACCAATTGTGGTAACTGCTACTCCGACACCGGCCAATTCAGCTACTGCACAGGCTTTGGCACAATTTGCCACCGCTGTGGCGTTCACCACCGGTACCCCCACACCACTTCCTGCTAATTTGGTTACGGCTACACCGGTGGAATACAAAATAATTACCTCCACGCCAACTCCAGAATCAGTTTTAACCGCCATGGCGATTGCCGAGGAAGCAACCGCCCTGGCTGAAAGAGGCGGTACACCAACACCGCTCCCTGCTAATTGGGTAACTCCTGTCGTTGTAACAGGCACCCCTACTCCAATTAACGCCGCCACAGCTCAATCTATGGCCAAGATGGCTACAGCCATTGCCTTTACTTCCGGTACACCTACACCCTTCCCCCCAAACGTTGTTACAGCCACACCGAGTCCTGTTTTTGAGGTAATCCCGCTTCTACTCACTCCGACACAAACACCGGTACCGAATATTGATAACCCTATTCCTTCTATTTTGGTTGGCAAAATACTCTTCCGATCCAATCGAGGGGGCGCAGAGTCTGAGGTTATTTATGTGTATGATCCAGAAACCGGTTTGTTAGGACGACTAACAGATAATTGGCCCTACGAATTGGCAGTTGCCCGTGACTCTTGGTCGGCCGATAAGCGATTTAGAGTATTCACTAAAGATGCCATCCGCTACAAAAATGTTGGTTCAGGAGTAAGAACAAAAGTGGAGAGAGACGATTCACCTGCGTTATATACCTACGATTATTTTTACAATATTGAGAAGCAGTTAACTAATTTTGGTAAAGGCATTGCATGGTATGGTGCCTGGTCACCTACCAATGAACAGATTGCTTTTATATCTAATGACAGTAGTGATGATGAAATTTGGGTAATTAATAATGACGGAAGTGGTCGAAAACAACTGACTGCAAGTAATGTAGAGTTTAATGCTCGAGAGATTGGCAAAGATACATTTATACCTGAACTAAGTAGATACCCGTCCTGGTCGCCCGATGGTAATCAAATTGTGTTTACATCTAATCGCACTGGAAATCAGCAATTGTGGATCATGAATGCCGATGGTAGTGATCAACGATTATTGATGGGATGGGATAACTGGACTCCATACTATGACTGGGCGCCCGTATGGGTAAAATATACCGACTTGGCTTCCCAATAGAATAAGAAAACAGCAAAGCCTAGATGTTTTGCAAAAATTGAGAATTGGCAATTCCCAAAAACCCTGACGTTGCATTATAATTCTGATTGTGAATACAAGAATTGGTAATGACTAATTAGAAAAGAGTAATTAGAGTATTATGGAACTAACCCAATATTTTTCCCGGCTATTGAGGTGGTGGTGGCTTATTGCACTGAGTACTGTAATTGCTGCCGGTGCTAGTTTTTATGTAAGTTTACAACAACCTCGCATTTATCAAACCTCAACAACGGTGATGGTTGGGCAGGTTATACAAAAAGCAAACCCCACCGGAAGTGACTTTGCCCTTCCCCAACTTTTGGCCGAATCATACGCCCAGATGGCAAATCTACAACCCATCCTGCAGGCTACCATTGACAGTTTAGAATTAGGTATAAGTTGGCAGGGGTTAAAGGGGCGGGTCGTTGCTATACCCGTCCCACGCACGCAATTGCTGGCCATTACTGTTAAAGACACATCTCCAGAGCGAGCAGTAGCCATTGCCGATGAAATTGCTTATCAATTGATCCTGCAAAGCCCATCCTCTCCCGAAAATGAGCAACGCCTGGAGCGCGGGCAGTTTGTACAAGACCAACTCAATGACCTGGAGACAAAAATTGAGACGGCCAAGGCCAGGGTAGTAGAACTGGAAACAGAACTGGAATCTGCGTTGAGCGCTCGCAAGATTCAAAGTTTACAAACAGAGATATCCAGTTTGGAGTCTTTGATTAACAATTGGCGACAAACTTACACTAATCTTCTGAATTTTCTCCAGGGGGGAAATAGTCCAAATTATTTAACTGTTATTGAGCCGGCCCAGTTGCCATATTTACCAGTCAGCCCGAATATGGGTCTGAATGTTCTCCTGGCCGCTGCGGTTGGGTTCACGCTGGCCGCCGGCGCGGCCCTGCTTCTGGAATACCTTGACGATGCCATAAAATCGGCCGATGATCTGGATAAATCTTTAGGAATAACACATCTTGGCAGCATCATATCAATTAAGGGTGATGACTATCAAGATAAACTGATCACCACTCAGGGGCAATTCTCCCCGATGGCAGAGACCTACCGTTTGGTACGCACCAATCTTCAGTTTGCGGCGGTGGATCGCGCCGTAAAATCAATTATGGTTTCCAGTTCTCAACCTGAAGAGGGCAAAAGTTTAACCGCTGCAAACCTGGGAATAATAATGGCGCAAGCAAACCTAAAAACTATCATTGTTGATACTGATTTGCGGCGGCCCATGATGCATAAGTTCTTTAAGGTTTCAAACACTTCAGGGTTAACGGATTTGCTTCGCACAGATGAACTTAATGTTGAACGTTTTCTAAAACAAACAAGTACAGACAATTTGCAGGTAATTACCAGTAGCTCCCTGCCGCCAAATCCGTCCGAAATGCTGGGTTCGCAACGAATGAGCGAGTTGTTGGACAAGCTAAATGAAATAGCGGATGTGATAATTCTGGATACGCCCCCGCTGCTGGCGGTCACTGATGGGGTGGTTCTATCAAGAAAAACAGATGGCGTGCTACTGGTTATCCATACAAAACGTACCCGTCGGGGGGCGGTAAAAGAAGCAATTGACCGCTTAAATCACGCCGGAGCCAATATTTTGGGGGCATTGCTCAATCAGGTAACCGGTAAACATACCGGCAAATATTACCATGCCCAATATTACAGCTACAGTCAATCTCAAGCGCCTAATCAAACAAAAGCTGGCTCCGAGAAACGTGAGGGGGGATGGCGGCGATTTTTTGGCACAAAATAGATTAGGAAATTTTAAGTCCCCAAGTTCGTACACCGGCCGTCGGTTCAATGGGCCGCGCAAGTATTGCGTATTGCATAACACAGCACAGCCTCAACCAAATTTTTAACCACAGAGGGCGCAGAAAACGCACAGAGAACCCAAAGAACAACTTTGAGATTCTGGGCCTGCTTTGCGCCTTCTGCGTTAAGAAAATTCTCGCACATCACGCAAATAAGAGTTTTTGGAGGCAACAGTTGCACTGCCCCTGCGGAGAGTACCGGCGCAAGCGTGCAAATACCCCATTAGCTTCGTGAAATAATAAAAACACCCAAACCAACCACCAGCGTACCGATCAGCCGTAGCGGGGTAATGTTTTCGTCAAATATTTGCCAGGCCGCAATCAGCATGACCACATAACTTAAACTGGCAAACGGATAAGCAAAGCTTAAATCCACGCGAGACAGCGCCGCCAGCCAAAATACGGTGCCACAGACATATATTGCCAGCCCAACGACTACAAACGGGTTGGTACCAATCCGCCAAAGAATGTTGAATAGCTGGTTGGCGCTGAGGGTAACCGGCCCCATCATGCCCATTCCTTTTTTAAGCAAAATTTGGCCGGTCGCGCCGGCAATAACGCTGATGAGAATGTAGCTAATGGAAAGTGTCATTAGAGGAATCCCCTTTTTTATTGGAGTATTGCTGTTAAGGCTCATTATATTTTTTGACATATTTTAAAAGGGTATCTAATCCCTTTTGTAACTACTTACCCCCCTCTAACTCCCCCCCGATTCGGGGGGGATTGAGGGGGG
>CAYWSS010000188.1:0-9110 GCA_964460505.1 uncultured Caldilineaceae bacterium
AAGTTAAGTCCTCCCCCCTCCTGAGGGGGGAGTTAGAGGGGGGTAAGTAGTTACACAAAATGTTCTAATCCGGTTGGTAAAGAAACTCGATTAGAACGGCCTGCCAACGATGCCCACACTTTACCACAAATATTGCTGCTTACCAAGTTGAATTGTGAAAAGTTACTCAGGTTATACCAATTTCCCACTTCGCAACTGGCTGGATGAAATATCCAGCCGAAAATCGGCTTGTGGAATCTCGTCAAATAGTTCACGGTAACCGTCCGGTAACAACAAATCCTGTAACGTTATAAATCGATTGCGATACAGCCGGCCCGCCACATAAAATCTACATCCGGCGCCACGTACCGCATCCAGCGAAGCCAACATTTTTTGCTCGCTGTTTTGGTAAAATCTGGGCTGAATTAATCGGGCTGCTGTATCGGCACCAATCACAAAAGTGCTGTGTGGAAACAGCTGCGCTTTTTGACTAAATAGTGGAGTAGTAGTCAGCAATATCGGCGCAAAATTCTTAAATTGAGCTACCCGGCGTCTGGCTTCATCGGATGCAATTGGGGCCTTGTCGGCGTTAATCAGAGGCAGTTCAAAATGAATTTTTTTGCCCAGGCGGCTCTCTACAACCCCGGCTAAATGGCGATGTCCACTGTGCAGGGGATTAAACGAGCCCGAAAACAACGCGATGTGAGACAGTTTTGGACTGGGGGTCATTCGACCATCAGGCCAAACCTTGACGACGTCAAAATCCCCCGCAACCAGGCGATCAAGTAGTGGAGATAGTTCAATCACCTTTTCCAACGTTTCGCTACCGGCTATCGCCGGCGGGGGAAAGCCATCAATTTTGCACACATCGGCCACGGCCTGCAATATCAGCAAACTAATGAGCGATTCCTCTTCGGGCCGGCTCCGCAATCCTTTGGACAGAACCAATGAATAGCTGGTAACAGTATCTACAGCGCACACCGCCAGATAGCAGCGATGCTCGCCCCGTTTGGCCCGGTCTGTGGCAATGGCGGCAGTACAGCCAATTCCAACCACCGGTGTGCCGGGTTGGGCCAGAGTACACGCCCTGACAAAAGCCCGGGTAGCCATAGCTCTGGCCACTTGCGGCGAGGCAAACTGCTCCGGCTCAAAGCCAATTAACTCCATTACCGATTTTGCCGCGTAGCAATCCGTGGCTTCAAGAATGGTACGAGAGGAGCCGCCTACGCCGTGCAGCCAGGCCAGTGCCTGCGCTCCGGCCCCCGCAAAATTAATCACCAGCATTTGCGGGGTGGCGTGGATAGTTTTTATCAGCTTTTCCAGTTTTTCCAAAGGAAGCGGCATACCTGTTTTGCTCCAAACAGCACAGAAAAACTCCAGATTAGCTAACCTGGAGTTCATCCTTGCCTCTCTATTTCACCCCGGATTTTTTCTTTTCTCCGGCGATTTTGGCTTGTTTTTCAGCTTTGGCTTTGGCCTTTGCCTCCTCGTGTTCCGTCACCATTTTCTTTACTTCTTCGGTGACTGCATCTAACTCAACCTGCATCTGTTTAACAGAAACTTTGTTAACCGCACGGCACGCCGGACAAACCGCCTGGTAATGGTTGGGGCTTTTTTTCTTTAATTTGCTCAGGTCAAACCCAACCAATACAGGGTCTAACTCAAAACGACGCTTACATTTAAAGCAGGTTTGATGAATCAAAATTTGCCTCCGCTTTCAGAAATAACTAATTGATGTGACTCATTTTACTTGACCTGTTTCATATCGTCAATTGAGTTAAATGATAGAGTTAGGTGAGTACAGGAGTGCAACCGGGCTTTACTCATTGTTAATTGTTAATTACTCATTGTTAAAAAAAGGCAACCTGCCAATGGCGGGTCGCCTTTTTGCGGCTTTGAGTATTCAGTTATAATTTTGAGATGTTGTCGGGTTAACCGGCATCATCGGCAGAGCTGCCGTCGCGGACTTGAGTCAGCATCTTTTCGGTTTCACGGGCGGCAATTTCCCGGTTACCCAAGCCAAATGCCAACGCGATAGCCAGTGCGATAGCCCCCAGCAGGAAACCAAAAGCCATGTTCACAATATCATCGGCAATGCCCATTTGGCGCAGGCCCATGGCTGCGGCTATGACAATAATTGCCACACGCGCCCCTTGCGAGAGCAGTTGGGCATTGGAACCACCAGCCCCTTTAATCAATCGGGCCGCCAGATTGGACAGATACAAACCCAGGCCAAAGATGATGATGCCCAGAATAACCTGGAAGGCAAAGGCCAGGAATTCTGCTACCAGGACAGCGACAATGGCAAAGCCAAGCAACTCTGCTGCTTCGATTACGGCAAAGACCATCAGGCTAATTAAGACCAGATAACCAACCACCTCTGAGGGAGTCCACTGGCCTTCTTCCGATTCGCTGCCCAGGCCAATTAAGGTCAGCACTTTGTCAAAGCCGACACCAGTCAGGACACTGGTCACCAGCCCGGCTACCAGTTTCCCAATTAGATACGCTGCCCCCAGGATAATCATTGCGCCAAAGATATTGGGCACAGCTTCCATTAGGGTGTCAAGCATATTAATTGCCGGCCCGGAGATGGCTTCAATCTGTAGCACGGTCAAGCCGGCAATAATGGCCGGAATGAGCACCAGAGCATAAACTACGGTGCCAATAATGTTAGACAAGGTTTGTCCGCCCCCTGCGGGTGAACCCAGACCAACGCGCTCACCCAACCGATCGGTGCCAATGGCCACCAGCAAACCGGTAACAATCTGGCGGATAATGCGGGCCACAAACCAACCAACGAGCAGTACCAAACCCGCACCCAATACATTGGGCAGATAACCAAGCAAGCTGTCGACCATGCCCTGTACCGGGGCCAGAAGACCTTCCAGGCCTAGCACATCCAGAACGGGAAGCAGGAAAATGAGGAATACCAGCCAGTAGACCACATTCCCCAATGTTCGCTCAACGGGGGTTGCTGGCTGTCCTCTAATCCGGCTTCGCTTAAAAAGCGTTCATCGAGTTTGGTTGCCCCCAGCGCCTTTGTAATTAAAAAACGCAAAAAGGATGCCAGTAGCCATGCCACAAATATAAGCACCCCGGCATATACCAGCGTAGGAATGGCCGCCAGGAACTGATCGAGCAGGCCGCTTAATGGGTCGGTGATTACGGTAAATTGCAGCGCCTCGAATACCATAATCAACACCACCAGCATGATCAGGTAGAAGACAGCCTTTGATACCACCACTTCAACCGCCGAACCCGCCTTTTGCTCCATCCCTGCCCCTTCGGCCAGACGATTATCCAGCGATGTCTTTTCGAGGATTTTGCGGATTGCGCCCGCTACAATTGTGGCAATGACCCAACCCACCACAAGGATAATAAGGGCCCACAATAAATTGGGTAAAAATGCACCCAGTATCTGCCCTATTTGGTTAAAAAACTGCTGCATAAGACAACCTCCTTAAAAATTATATGGTGCTAAAAAGTTATAGAGAAACGCAAATACAGACCAACCCAATGTATCAGCAGGTTGGATATACCAAGACACAAAATAAGGCGGATACATCCGTTTGTAAAAGATCACCCGCCACATAACTAAAGACAGAATCTGCCTAAATTAAAGTGCCACTTAATGCTTTTTATACGTGTTTAAATTATATGGTGCTGAATAAATATCGCTGAAAAATCGATTGAAGAGGGAAAATCAGATAGAGTTGCTGTACAAAGGGTTTTTTACCCAATGGCTTGTGGCCGCCTCTATATAATAACAAGTTGGAGGCATTCTTTGTGGCGCAATAGCTCTAGTTTGGATTGTAATTTTCCGCACTAAGTATAACACAGTTTTTTCATTTTTAATAATTTTCTTGATAAATTTCTAACTTTTTGTACCGGGCAAGAACATGTTGAAATGATTATGTAAATTGGTAATTTGGCTGTGATACTCTACAGTGTAGCCAAGTTTGGACACAGAGCGTCCAGAGCATATTCCAACGCCAGAACATTAGAACAAGTTTTCTTCAACATGTTGTTGTCCACTACAGAATTTTTAACTTTTCCACAAAATAAACAGGATGAACAGTGGTTTGACAGTTCACCGTCCGAAATCAATATTGCTTATCCGCGCATTTGGCCTAAAATCAGATGTGGAGAGGCAAGACCTCTGCCCATAAAATTGTACTTAAGCTAAACTGGTGGGTAATTATGGCTGACTCAAACAAGCTCATCATCATTGAAGGCAAAAAGGTAGAGGTAGTACCGGACACTATGCAACGTCCGGCCGGCCTGGTTAGAACGCTCATCCGGCTCTCGGTTGGCAGCGCACTTTTGGCCGCCAATGCCGTCACCACTCATCTTCGGCAGGTTGAGCAAGATATCCTCCAGCAATCACCGTCAAATCTGGTTCAACCGGAAGAGAACACCATTGAGGGAAATGGTCGGGAAGCTGCACAACCCAACTCGCCGGAGCAGCGGGCCAGATATGCGTTAATTGGCTTGATAATAGAATCTCAGGAACAACTGGGGCAGGGAGCTAAACGATTAGAACGTACAAAGCGGCAGGTTGGCCGCCGGATTAATCGTATTCTCAGACCGTTCCGAAAGAGCAAAATGCCGGCTCCGGTAAGGCGCCGGGCGCAATCAGTGGCGGACCGAGGCAAGAATCGAATAGACCAACTGGTAGAAACAGGCAAAACCGAGGAGGCATACAGTCGCGTTTTGGCCCAATCCACCCTTGACCAGTTGGTCGAAAATTCGCTGCAATTTGTGGGAGACAATCTGCAAATTCAAGAGTTTATTCAGGATGTCATTCAGGACCAGAGCCTGGGCATGGCCGAAGAGGCCCTCGGCGAGGTGCGCCAGCGGTAACCGTTCAGCCCCCTTCCCCATCACGGTGTAGCATCGGGCCTTGTGCCCGCCCACAAGGGGCTATGCTACTGGAGAGAGTCAACAATTACCCCAGAAGGCGCTATAGTAATTCAAGGTAGCGGAATACTTGCAAGCGCCCCTCAGAGGCAAAGGATTTATTGCTTCTCAATATTTTCCCGGGCATGTTTTTCAATCCGGTCCAGTTCGCGTTCTGCATTTTTGTCCAGCGGAAACGGCCGGTGATTATTCAGGATTTGTGACACCTTTTCACGGGCTTCCGCAAGCAGAGAGGGTTTGCCGGCAGTCTCCCACGCTTCTGCCGCGCCGTGTACGCCCAGGTTGCTGATAAACCATTCGCCGTTCCGGGTGGTTTCCATCGTTGACGGCTCCATTAAAAAGTGTCCTCCCGGCCCCACCTGTTCGATGGCATCATCCAGCCATTTGTCCTGGCCGGCATCAATGCCCTGGCGGGCTTGCTTGTACATTTTGAACATCTCCACATCAATTAACAGTTGCTCATGACAATAGACCATCGAGCCGCCCAGCGAGCCGGGACCGACCAGGATATCGGGCCAGGAGAGCGCCGGCAGCAGGCCGTTCATTGCTTTCTCATAACTGGTCTGGATACCGGGCACATAATGGCTGGTGCTCATCCCCGATGCCTCTACCGGCAGGCCGTAGTAGCGGGCCATCCCGGTGGCGGCCGCGCCCAGCAAGCCCTGCTCAATTGCGCCTCCGCTGTATTGGCCCGAGCGCAGATCCATAATTGCCAGGGCCGGGGCATAAATAAAGGGCGTGCCCGGCGCGGCGGCCTGAATCAGGCACAGCATCGCCAGCACTTCACAGTTGCCAAGAATAGTTGTCCCAATCAGGCTGCCGGGGGCCGTACCCCCCATCAGGGGCATAGGCATGGCAGCCACCGGAATATCCCAACCCAGCAGCGCCAGGTAAGCATCGGTATATGTTTGGTCGATGATCAATGGTGATTGTGGACACAGCAAAAATGACAGCGGGTGCCGGCGGCGGATAGTTTCTCTGTCGCCAAAAATCACCTGCATCACTTCCAGCAGCCACGGGGCTTGCTCTGCGCTGGAGATACCATCCTGTATATGTTTGGAAAAGTTGCAAAACAGATTGCGCCAATACTTCACCCGATCAGCTTTGGTCTCATTTTCCTGATTGCCCTCCACCATACACCAATAGACCCCAATTTCATCCAGAGCATCAATCAACCGGGTGGCTTCCAGCCAATCATCAAAGGTGCCGGGGCGGCGCTCGTTTGTTTCCCAATCGAAGACGGTCGTCGCTTCGCCATCAACCAGCAGCACACAATCTCCGCCATTCATCTGTAAATCCCAATCCGGGCGACGGGCGCCCAAAGTGAACGTCCTGGGTGCAGAGCGAATCGCCTCCTCAACCAGGGTGCGGGGAAAGCGCACAATGTTTGTGTTCTCATCCACCTCTGCCCCGGCCTCTTTGAGAAACCGGCGACCCCTGGCCGTATCTACCCGGACGCCGGTTTTGGCCAGGATACTGAGGGTGCGTTCATGCACCTGGGTTTGTTCATCTTCTGAAAGGACTTGTAAGAATGTTCTCATTGCTTACTCCCAATTCGTTATTCCAACTCGCGCTCTGCGGCTTCGAGGATTTTGGTTAATTCTGCTTGCTGCAATTCTTCCAGCGGTTGCGGGTGATGGTTCTCCAGAATCCACTCCGTTTTCTCCCGGGCCACTTCGATGGGGTCACGATAACCGCCATCCGCCGCCGGCTGGTCAGTTAAATCCGAAAGCTGCCACTTTCGCACAGTATTCCGGGTGTGTTTTTGGGCCATAAAATGCCCTCGCGGCCCCACAGCCTTGATTACATCCAGGGCAAACGCCTCCCGGCTGGTATCTACTCCGGCGGCATAAGCGCGCGCCACATGATAATTTTCTGTGTCCAGAACCAGGTCTGCAAAGGAAAGCAAGGTGCAGGTTTCTCTAAGCCCCAGGCCGCTGGCCGTTTCTGCCCCACACAGGGCGCATATCAACATATTGGCAGCCAGTCCCACAGAAGCTTCCCAGTTTGATGTGGCGGCCTCTGTGCCAATACCGGCCAGCGTGGGCACGCCCCACATGTGAGCCAACTCTACGCCCACCGGGTAGAACATCTCCGATTCCCAGGTGCCGCCCATAAACGCGCCCGTGCGGGGGTGCATCATCCCCGGCATTAGCGAATGATAAATTGGCGCCCCCGGATAAGCCATCTGGATCAGGGTCATCGCGGCAACAATTTCCGCATCAGCAATGGACATTGTTCCGGTCACCGTGGCAGGTGCGGTTGAGCCGCTGGCAGCCATAGACATAAAACCCACCGGCAGACCGGCCTCGGCAAAGACCAGCGCCGATTCCATACCGCCGTCATCCAACGCCAGCGGGGCGATGGTGCAAATCAGCGATGAGAGTGGCGGGCGCTGCCGCATTGCCGTTTCATTTTCGGCCACAACTTTGGCCATCTCCACGGCATAACGCCCTTCTTTTTCTCCCATTACGGTCAGACACTGGACGTGCTTAACGGTATTGTTAAATGAGGCATCTATTTCGTGCAGAGGCGCTGTTATCGGAAAATCCTGAGCGCTGACAATGGGCCAGTAAAAAGCCATAGAGGACAGGTAATCCGCTATTTGCGCCATCCTGGCCACATCGTCCTTTACCGAGGTTCGCCGCTGCCCGGTCACAAAATCAATTGTTTCCGTGCCGCTGCCGTCGGTGGCGCAATACGTAGCCGTCCCGTCGAGTTTCAGATCAAAAGCCGCCGAGCGCGCGCCCATGGTGTAAAACCGTGGCGCGTGGGACATTGCTTTTAATATTACGTCGGGAGGTAATTTGACAATCTGGCTTTCAAAATCCACCCGCGCCCCGTGTTCGGCGTAAATATTCAGGGCCTTTTCCGAAGGGCAATGAACGCCAACTTCCTCCAGAATTTCCAGGGTGGCCGACTTGAATTGTTCCAACTGCTCATCACTCAGGATGCGCAGGCGGTAGCCGGGTACAATTGGCTGTAGTTGTGGGGTTTTGCTGTACATTTTTTCATCTCCTTGTATAAAATGTTTGTAGTTAGGCACGCAGTGTAGCGGACCTTCGGCCATCCAACGCCACTCCGCTATCGCTGCGAGGCTGACTACGAGCAGGTAATAGCTCCTTGTATAAAATAGGGCTGTTGGTAGCAAGATACGCAACGCGGCATCGTTAAGGGTCACTCCGCACGCTGCGTGGCCCACTACTTGCATAACTCTCTCAAGTTTCTCAATCTAAATATAGTGCTGTTAAATTATGGTAACTGTCTACTCGCCTGTCGCGGAAGGGGAAGGCCCATCCGTCTCGAATCCCGGCGATCAGGGATAAATCCACGGAAGCAACCAGCACTTCTTCTGCATCCGATGACGCCTTTTTTGTCACTTGCCCGTAGGGGTTGGCCACAAAACTTTGGCCCCAAAAATTAATACCCTCTTTTCCTGCCGGGCTTTCCTCAAACCCAACCCGATTTACGGCAGCCACAAAACAGGCATTAGCCACGCCGTGACCCCGCTGCACAGTTTGCCAGGCCTTCTGGTAGTTGTGTCCGGTAAGCTGCCCGGTTTCTTTCTGCCTGAAACCGATAGCTGTGGGATAAAAGATAATTTCAGCGCCTTGCATAGCCGTCAGCCTGGCGGCTTCGGGGAACCACTGATCCCAGCAGATCAGAACGCCAATATCTGCATACCTGGTCCTGAAAACCTTGTACCCCAGATCACCGGGCGCAAAGTAGAATTTTTCGTAATAAAGCGGGTCATCCGGGATGTGCATTTTTCGATATTTGCCCAAATATCTCCCGCCGGCGTCAATTACAACCGCCGTGTTGTGGTAAAGGCCCAACGCCCGCTTCTCAAACAGGCTGGCGATAATGACAATTTTTAATTCCGCCGCCAGTTCCCCAAGTTTTATGAGCGTTGGATTGTCTTTGTCGATCTTTTCCGCCAGGGCAAACCGAGCGTTATCTTCCACCTGGCAAAAATAACGCGATTTAAACAACTCCTGGGTGCAAACAATTTGCGCCCCCTGCCCGGCGGCTTGTTTGATGTATTTTAATATTTTTTCAAAATTCGTACCAACATCATCGCTGCACGACATCTGAATCAATCCGATGTTGATGGTTTTTTTCATAGCGTTCTCCTCGTATAAAATGTTCGCAGCCGGATACGCAGCGCAGTGGACCTTTGGTCGTCTAACGCCACTCCGCTATCGCTTCGA
>CAYWSS010000189.1:0-9084 GCA_964460505.1 uncultured Caldilineaceae bacterium
GGTGTAGCCGGTTTGGGTGGTGGTGATACTATCCGACGAGGCTTGAATCGACAGCCCATCGTTGCTGCTATCAACCTGTAAAGTATAGTAATCCAGACCGCTGAGGTCATCGGTGACGGCGCTCCAGCTAAAGGTCAGGCTGCCGGTGTTGGTGATGGCGCTGCCGTTGGCCGGGGTGATTAAGGTTGGGTCAGACGGGGCCACGGTATCGCTGATGGTGTTGAAACTGACCGTATCGTTCAGCTTGCCGGAGGCGTGGTACAGGTAGGCCGTGTTGGCGATGGTGGCGGTGTAGTTGGTTGGGATGTTGAGAATGGTCGCGTTGAGGGTGAAGGCCAGGGCCGTGTTCGTCGTCAGCGTTCCGCTCCAATTGAGCGTGTCGCCGCTCAAGCTGCCGGGCAGGGTGTCGGTGACGGTTACATTCTCCGCGCCGCCGCTGTTGGAGATGACGATGGTGTAGGTGATTGTCTCGCCGGATAACGCCCAGATCAGGTTGGCAGCCTTGCTAAGGGACAGATCGGCCACAGTATTGGTCAGGTTGAAGGTAGTCGCGCTGCCAACGCCCACAGCCGTGGCTGTAACCGGATAAGCGCCGCTGATACTGTTGGCTGTGACCGTCACCGAGGCCACGTTGCTGCTGTTAGTGGTGGCCGTCAGGGTAGTTGTTGTTACCCCGGCCCCTGAAGCCGGCCCGGTAAAGGTGATGACTCGCCCCCCGGCGGCCACGCTTAGATTGGTATCGCTGGCCGTAAAGGTCACTTCCAGCGGGTTGGCAAAGGCGGTATCGATGAGCGTACTTTGGTCGTTACCGCCGCTGATGGCCAGGTAGAAGCCCTGCGACTCAAAGGCTCCGAGGTCGCAACTGCTGCCTACGCTGCGGGACTGGTCGCGCTGGTCGGCGCTTTGGCAACTGCCGCTGTCTCCGGCGTCGATGGCCGGGCTGCCGAGTAAGAGGGCGTAGGTTTGCGTATCTCCGCCGTAATCGCCCAAAGCGGCCAGGCTTGGGTCGCCGCTTTGGAAATTTACGCCGCCGCTGCTGCAACTGCCATCCTCAACCAAGTTGTTGAGATTGGTCACGATTACGCCGTTAGCCCCCAGCGAACAATCTCCCCCGCTATTCTGAGCTATGATCGTGTTTGTCAGGTGCAAAAGGCCGTCATCTGATCCGGGGGGTGGGGAGCTGCCCGAATTACGCACCCCGCCCCCGTTAGAGGTGGCGCTGTTGGTGATGATCAGGGTGGCGCTCCCATTAAAGATCGCCCCACCATCAGCGGCGCTGTTATCAGAGAAGGTACTGTTGACAATTGTGGCTGGTGAAATTGGAAGATGATCAGGTCACCTTCCGTTACAAGGAGCATAACAGCAAAAAAACCAAATACCGCACCCTGCCGGCCGAGAAGTTTATCCACCATTTTTTGCAACACGTGCTGCCCAATGGTTTTATCAAAGTCCGCTATTATGGTTTGTTTAGCCCCGGCAATCGCCCCTTGCTCAGGCAGGCCAGGCAGTTACTGGCGGTATCGGAGACAACTCTGCCGCTCGAAGCGAGTGAACCATCTGTTCAGCCAGAGCAGGCACAAGCCGCCATTGCCATTGACCCGGCTACCACTGAACCAAGTTTACCCTGTCCCACGTGTGGCCGGTCAATGCAGTGGGTGGGTCGGCTCCAACCGCAAAGAGGACGGTCACCGCCTTGAGTTGGCTGGGGTTGAACAATCACAGCAGGATAATTTTTATGGGGGATATTGAGGGTCAGTCTTGATGTCAAGGATTTCCTATGGCCGGTAGAGCAAAAAAGTGGCCTGTCTGCGGTGACCACGGCCTGATGAGTGCCGGTCAGGTGTCATTTGGTCGTTGGGAATGGCTCAAAGGTGACAAACATCTATGGTGATTGCACGGAAAGTACTAGCAGGCTGTCGGAGAAGTCAGTTTGGTGGGAAAAGATGCCCCACTGGCCTTTGTTTTTGTACCTAATATGGGTAATAAAGGCATTCTTGTGCCTCATAGAGGTGATACATGGGAGGCTTCTGGACTTCTCCGACAAGCTGCTAGAGAGCCCCTAATCTATATCTTTCTAGCCAATGCTTATCAAAACACAACGCCAGCGACCAAGATAATATTGGCATAAGGCGTAAACTCTCCGGTGCGAATCACAGCGCGGGCCGTTTTTGTTTGGGCCTTAAACGCTTCGTGGTCTATAGTTTTTATAGGCGCCTCCCCCAACAATTCCTGAATGGCTTCATAGATACCAGGGCTGGCTGACAACATTTCCTGGGCCACAATGGCCGTTTCTACCTGCATCTCGCTTAATACAATCCGCAACGTATCCAAGAACGCGGGAATTCCCTCCGCTAAGGCCAGATCAATGCGTTCCGTTTCAACTGGAATCGGCAGACCGGCATCGGTAATAACCACCGTATCCATATGTCCCAACCCGCTGATAACTGCGGAAATGGGTTGATTGATGATACCAATTTTTTTCATAATGTTTACCTACGCCACGTCTGTTTGTTGCACAAACTTCGCTCGATAATAGTCCAAAATAACCGCCACAATAATCACAGCGCCCGTTAATATCTGGCGGGTAAAATCGTCCACGCCCATAATCGTCAGGCCATTGTTCAACACCCCGATAATACAAGCCCCAATAAAAGTGCCAATGACCGACCCCTTGCCGCCAAATAAACTGGTGCCGCCGATAATAACTGCCGCAATCGCAGCCAGTTCCGCGCCATTCCCCACAATCGGGCTGGCAATGGTTAGCCGAGACATATTGATAAGCCCGGCGATACCGGCCGTTAGGCCGCAAATTGTAAAGGCCGCCACCTTATAAACAGCGGGCGTATGCCCAGAGAGCCGAACCGCCTCTTCATTATTTCCAATGGCATAAATAAGGCGACCAAACACCGTCTTTGTCAAAACAAACCAGCTAATACCCACCAACGCCAAAGCTACCAAGAAAATCAAGGGCACTAAATCATTGATAATAGTCGTCGTGCCAAACTTGGTGTACAGCTTTGGAAATTGATAAATAGTTCGTGCTTCAGTTAATTGTAAGGCCGCCCCGCGAGCGATATTAAGCATACCCAAGGTCACGATAAACGACGGTAACTTCCATCGTTCTGAAATCCAGCCGTTAGCAAACCCAAAAATCATACCCACCAAAAGCCCGGTTAAAACAGCCAATCCAATCGCTGTATTGACCGGCATCCCTTCCAATTTCAACGCTGTACCCGCGGCCATCATAGACAAGGCCATAACCGACCCCACCGACAGATCAATGCCGGCCACCAGAATCACAAAGGTCATACCCACCGCCAAGATTGTGTTGATCGTGATCTGGTTCAGGATATTACGAACGTTAGCCAGTGTCGCAAAATTGTCGGCTCTTAATGCAAAAATTAAAATAAGGATGATTAACGCCAGACCAATACCGCCCTCGCGTAAGATAATATTTGCAGTTCGTTTTGTTTTCATACGACTCGCTCCTGAATGTATTCTTGATAGGCCAATGACAAAATCTGTTCCTGATCAAAATCGGCGCGATCAACCTCGCCGCTAATTTTTCCTTTAGAAAATACGATCACCCGGTGGCAAATGCCCATAATTTCCGGCAAATCAGACGAAACCATCACAATCGCCTTGCCTTGAGCCGCCAATTCCCACAATAACGTATAAATCTCATATTTGGCTCCCACATCAATGCCTCGGGTCGGTTCGTCAATCATTAACACATTGGTGTCACGAAACAGCCATTTTGCCATCACAATTTTTTGCTGATTGCCGCCAGACAAATTGCGGACTAATTGATGACTCGACGGCGTCTTAATAGCCAAATCGTCAATCAAACGGTTAGATGCGGCCTGTTCCTCATGGGCTTGCAATAAACCTGCCTGTGATATTTTAGACAGATTAGTAACCGTGATGTTGGCGTAACAGGGCATATCCAGCATAAGCCCCTGCGCTTTACGATCTTCGGTTAAAAATGAAATCCCTTGTTTCACCGCGTCTTTAGGGCGACGAATATCAATCCGTTTATTTTGTAAATACACATCCCCCGTTTCTTTGGGATCGGCCCCAAAGATAGCGCGTAAAAGCTCGGTGCGACCAGACCCAACCAAACCGGCAATGCCCAAAATTTCCCCTTGCCTGACGGCGAAAGAGACTTTGTTGCCACTGCCCATAATTTGTAGATTTTCCACCCGGAACATTTCATTGCCACGCTCTACCTCTTCACGAAATAGATATTCATTGGCCAGGTCACGTCCCACCATCATTTTGACAATATCGCTAATTTCGGTTCCCTCCAGTTGTTGGGTTCCTACCACACGGCCGTTACGCAATACCGTAAACCGATCCCCAATCTCAAAAATCTCTTGCAGACGGTGAGAAATATAAATAATCGTCACCCCCTTCTCTTTGAGTCGGTGGATAATGGTAAACAAACGGTCAATTTCCTGCGAAGTCAACGTCGCTGTGGGTTCATCCATAATCAACACCTGACTATCAGCCGAAAGCACCTTGGCAATCTCCACCAGTTGCATCTGGGCCACACCCAACCGTTCCACCGGCGTATGGGGCGAGACATCTAACCCCACTTCATCCAGCAATGCCTGCGCGTCCTGCGTCAGTCGACGTTTATCAACAACGCCAAAACGTCGCGGCAGCTTCTCTAGCAAGATATTCTCCGCCACCGTCAGATAAGTTAATAAATTCAATTCCTGATGAATCACTTGAATACCGGTCTCTATCGCATCGTGAGGCCGCGCGGGGACATAAGGTTCGCCGTTATAAAAAATCTGGCCTTCTTCGGCTGCATAAACTCCAGAAACCACCTTAATCAGGCTGGATTTACCCGCCCCATTTTCCCCAAGCAAAACATGCGTTTCGCCGCGCCGAATCGTCAACGAGACATCATCCAACGCCATCACGCCGGGGAAGCGTTTTGTTAAATTCTTAATATCAAGGATATTATTATCTTGAGTCATTTGATCACCTTACAGTAAACATGCGCCAGTCACCGGCTAATGAACAAGAACTTTTTGCCGTCGTAGCCTAGCCCCTTGTGGGCGTCGGGAGCGATGACGGGCACAAGGCCCTATGCTACGTTACGGGCATATTTGTTCATTGTAGACAAAGTAACCCTGTTTTTTCAAGGGTTATGGTTTGCTTGAAAGTGACTGGCGCATTTACTTCTTTAGCACCTAAGCAGTTCACTTCTTGCCAAAAAAACAAGAACATTCTTAACCACAGATTACACAGATTTTTAATTTTTTTATCCAACAAATCTGTATAATCTGTGGTTTATTTCTTTTTTAGTTGCGACTTGTAAATGAAATGGTCTTGTCCGCATTATGATTAAGAAGTCTCAGTAGATCCAATTTTGGGGAGTATCGGTTCTCTAAACCGCGCATCCTCAGATGCGGCGACGTTCTGGCATTTGAGAATGCCTTGCTCCGCGAAATTTGGATCCACTGAGTTCACAACTTCCTCATTTATCAGGTTCAACCCCCCCGGTAAATGTTCAACTTACTTTATCCTTAGTCCTTAACTATTGCAAATCTGCGGCCTGAATGAGTTGAATGGGGGTTTTAATCCAGCCGGTGCGCGTTTCGCCGGCCAACATTTCCATGCCTACATCGATCCCGTTGGCCGCCATCTCGGCCCCAAACTGATCCAGGGTGGCTAACACGGTGCCGTCCAGTACCAGCGGTTGGATGGGGCCAATGTTATCAAAGCCAACAATGGTGACCTGATCGGTCAGGCCCATAGATTCTACAGCTTGCACAGCCCCCAAAGCCATCGAGTCATTGGAAGCCATAATGCCGGTTACGTCCGGGTTGGCGGTTAGCAAGTTGCTTGACAGTTCAAACGCTTCATCCGTTTCCCAATGCGCCGTCTGCGAGGCAATGACTTCCAGCCCGCCTTCTGCGGCCGCCTCGGCAAAACCGGCGGCTCGTTGGGCGGCATTTTCTGCGCCAGGATTGCCTTCCAGGATAATCACTTTTGCCCCAGAGCCAAGTTCGGCGGCCAGCACATCGCCCACCATCTTGGCCCCGGCTTGATTGTCCGGCCCCACAAAGGGAGCGTCAAAACCGGCCTCGGCCATAGCTTCGGGATCCATCACCACATCAATATTGACCACCACTATCCCCGCTTCGCCGGCTTTCGCCAAGACGGGAATCAGCGCCCGTGAATCTGTGGGGGCAATGACAATGACGTCTACGTTCTGGGCGATAAGATTTTCAACCAGACCAATTTGGGCCTCTACGTCAGTTTCATTTTGGATGCCCAGCGGAATCAACTCAAGGTCGCCCCGGTCGGCCGCGTGGGCCACAGCCCCTTCTTCCATATTCTTGAAGAAGTCGTTGCCCAATGATTTCATAACCAGGCCAACGACGGCTGGCTCCCCACTGGATTCCATACTTGCCGTTCCACCCAGGTCTGCGGCCTGAATGAGTTGAATGGGGGTTTTAATCCAGCCGGTGCGCGTTTCGCCGGCCAACATTTCCATGCCTACATCGATCCCGTTGGCCGCCATCTCGGCCCCAAACTGATCCAGGGTGGCTAACACGGTGCCGTCCAGTACCAGCGGTTGGATGGGGCCAATGTTATCAAAGCCAACAATGGTGACCTGATCGGTCAGGCCCATAGATTCTACAGCTTGCACAGCCCCCAAAGCCATCGAGTCATTGGAAGCCATAATGCCGGTTACGTCCGGGTTGGCGGTTAGCAAGTTGCTTGACAGTTCAAACGCTTCATCCGTTTCCCAATGCGCCGTCTGCGAGGCAATGACTTCCAGCCCGCCTTCTGCGGCCGCCTCGGCAAAACCGGCGGCTCGTTGGGCGGCATTTTCTGCGCCAGGATTGCCTTCCAGGATAATCACTTTTGCCCCAGAGCCAAGTTCGGCGGCCAGCACATCGCCCACCATCTTGGCCCCGGCTTGATTGTCCGGCCCCACAAAGGGAGCGTCAAAACCGGCCTCGGCCATAGCTTCGGGATCCATCACCACATCAATATTGACCACCACTATCCCCGCTTCGCCGGCTTTCGCCAAGACGGGAATCAGCGCCCGTGAATCTGTGGGGGCAATGACAATGACGTCTACGTTCTGGGCGATAAGATTTTCAACCAGACCAATTTGGGCCTCTACGTCAGTTTCATTTTGGATGCCCAGCGGAATCAACTCAAGGTCGCCCCGGTCGGCCGCGTGGGCCACAGCCCCTTCTTCCATATTCTTGAAGAAGTCGTTGCCCAATGATTTCATAACCAGGCCAATAACGGGTTGGCCGCTATCGGTTTCTGTACTTTCTGTGTCGGCCAGCGTTGTGTCTTCTGTAGTCTGTGCCGACGTATCAGAGGGCGCGTCGGGCGTACTATCTGCCCCGCCGCAAGCGGCCAGCAAGCTTAGCGCCAGTAACAATATAGCTAATCGAGATATCAGTTTCATGATTTATTCTCCTCAGTTTTATCATTTATAGTTAATTTATCAAAGTGACATTCGCCACTTTTGGGACGCGCAAAACATCTATTCTTGAATGTGTATCAAGGCTATGACTTGCGCGCTTTTTTAGGCGTTTTTCTCTGGCGCATCACCTCCTCTTCACTATTTGTTACGCTCCAACAGATAGAAATTGTTCGACTGCCGCCAGGGTGGATAATGAGCGCTGCCCGTCGGTTCTGGAAGTAGCGAGTGCCCCAACTGAATTGGCAAAGTCAACGGCATTGGGATTCATTATCTTTTTACTCTCAAATCCTTATTTTTATGGCTGGCCACTGGTCGGTATCGTTTCTGACGGCCAACAATCAGTTAGGCGCTATCGTCATTTGGTAACGTCCGTCGTTGAGTCTCGCGCCAATAAATATGTTTTCAATAAATGTCGGTTGGGTGGCATATCTGGCTCTTTGATACGTTGCAAAAGAATTTGCGCGGCCATCACGCCCATTTCATGTTTAGGCTGAACCACTGTTGTCAACGATGGATTAGCAAATACCGCCAAGTGGATATCGTCAAAGCCAACGATAGACACATCCTCCGGCACAGAAAGTCCTAACGATACCACTGCGCTGATCGCCCCGACAGCCATCAAATCATTGCAGGCAAATACGGCTGTGGGCGGATTGGTTAATGACAGCAGATGTTTTGTAGCATCGTAGCCCCCCTCATAACGAAAATCGCCTTCAACGACAAGCGACTTATCTAGCGGTAGCCCTGCCTGCTGAATAGCTTGTCGATAGCCGTCGCTCCGTTTTTGGCTATTCATAAGATCAGGCGGGCCGGTAATACAACCGATGCGTTGATGACCCAACGACAGCAGATGTTCCACCGCTTTTATTCCTCCGGCCGTATTTTCAACAACAACCGAATCAGCAACGATGTTAGGATTTTCCCGGTCAATTAATACCATTGGAATTTGTAGCTGGGGCGCCGCGTCTAAATATTTCTCAATTGTTTGACTGCTGGCGGCAACAAGACAGATGCCATCCACTTGTTTTTCGACCAGCACCTTAATATACAGCGCTTCCTTTTCCAGGTCAGTATCGGAATTACAGAGAATGACATTGTAACCTTGATCGAAGCAGGCGTCTTCAACGCCACGAGCTACTTCTGCAAAATAAGGATTGGCGCTATCAGGGACAATAATGCCTAAGGTGCATGTCTTTTTCTGGCGCAAGCTACGAGCCAGCGCATTGGGCTTGTAGTTCAATTCTACCATAGCCTGCCGGACACGTTCTTTCAACTTATCGCTAACATGGCGGGTGCCATTAAGGATGTGGGAGACTGTGGCTGTAGAAACACCGGCGCGTTCGGCTACATCGCGTATCGTAGAAATTAGGACACCTCGATCTTTTAACACATTTTGTAAAACGATTACGTAATCGATTACGTAATCGATTACGCAGTGTAACTCTCGGCTTCAAGTTTGTCAAAAACGTATTAGCTTATTCGGCAATTCTCAAATTGTTATTTTTGTTTGACAAGCTATTGGGTCGAGTTTATATTTTTGGTAACTCTTCAACTATCCTTGTCGGCGGATAAGTAATTATGGGTACAGGTTCAGTAAACCCGGTGCTGTGGCCGGT
>CAYWSS010000190.1:0-3132 GCA_964460505.1 uncultured Caldilineaceae bacterium
TCATCATCGACATCAGCGGGGACGAGGATTCCATTTTGGCGGCAATGAAGCAGAAAACCCGCTACAACATTCGGCTGGCCAAACGGAAAGGGGTCACAATTAGACAGGGAAATCTAACCGACATCCCCCGCTTTCACCAGCTTTCACAACTCACCGCCGGGCGCGATGGCTTTGGCATCCACAGCCGGGAATATTACCAAACCGCCTACGAGCTTTTTGCCCCCGACCGCTGCGTTTTGCTTTTTGCCGAATTCGGGGGCGAGCCGCTGGCCGCGCTGATGGTCTTTAGCCACGGCCCCGATGCCTTCTATTTTTACGGGGCGTCTTCCAACACTCACCGCAATCTAATGCCCACCTACCTTATTCAATGGGAAGCTATTTGCCGGGCAAAAACGCAGGGCTGCACCCGCTACGATTTGTGGGGCATTCCCACTGCCGGCGCTGACACCCTGGAAGCAGAATTCTCCAATCGCCACGATGGGCTGTGGGGCGTGTACCGCTTTAAACGCGGTTTTGGCGGTCAGATTATCCAGAGCGTGGGCGCCTTCGATTACGTTTACAACCCGCTGCTGTACAAGCTCTACAAACTGCGCCGGGGCGTTTAAACATTAGTCTGAAGCCAAATTCCGGCAGGTTTGACTCACATACTCCTTTATGGTATGATTTCTTCTTGCGTTTTAGCACTCAAAACAATAGAGTGCTAACAGCGCTCTCGCAAAATGCTAAGGAATCGGGATTAAATAAATAGGCTCTCTGGTAGTTTGCAGGATCGCTCTATAAAAAACGTATTATCTGCCACTGATTTTTTATTTTTCGTGTTAATTCGTGCAATTCGTGACAAATTCTTTACTTTAGCGCCTGCGAAATCCTGTAGAGCCTGAATTAATTCTCGTTCCTAAAGAAAAATTATGGTTCAAGACCAACTGACCGAACGACAACAGAATATTTTGCGGCTGGTGATTCAGGCCTATATTACAACCGCCGCCCCGGTCGGCTCAAAAACAATTGCCACAGACTATAATTTGGGGGTCAGTCCGGCCACCATCCGCAATGAAATGGCGCTGCTGGAAGAGCAGGGCTATTTAATGCATCCGCACACCTCGGCAGGGCGCGTGCCTACAGAAATGGGCTATCGCTATTTTGTAGAAAAGTTGATGAAGAATGTGGAGTTGCCCACTGAAGAGCAGCGCATGATCAGCCATCAATTTCATCAGGCCCGGCTTGAGTTGGATCAATGGCTGCGCTTGAGTGCCGCCGTGCTGGCGCATACTTCGCACAATGCCGCCCTGGTTACCGCCCCCAAAAGTACACTGTGCCATTTCAAACACGTCGAGCTTATTTCCATTAGAGACAACATTGTCCTGATGGTTTTGGTGTTACAGGGCGGCACGCTCAAGCAGCAAATTCTCACGTTGGACAGCCCGGTTGAACAGGACGAGTTGCTTCCGATGGCCCGCCAACTGACCGATTTGTGGAGCGGCCTGAATGCCAAAAATATTGCCGCCACAACTATTACGCTGCCCAACGAGATTGCGCACAAAGTTTGCGATGTTGTCATTGATACCATGCGGCGCATCGAAGCCCGCCGCAGCAGCGATATTTACCGGGATGGGTTGTTAAATATTCTTAACCATCCGGAATTTAAAAACAGGGCCGGTATCCAGCAAATTATCCGGGTGCTGGAAGAACGCCAGTTGGTAGACCAACTGGTAGGAGAAGCCCTGCAACACGGCGGCGTGCAAATTATCATCGGCGGTAAAGGCAAATGGGAAGAGTTTTCAGAAGTGGGCATTGTGCTGGCTAGTTACGGCGTAGAAGATGAGGTAACCGGCGCCATGGGCGTACTTGGCCCCCTGCGGATGCCCTACAGTAGAACCGTATCCGTTGTGCAATATATGTCGCACCTGATGAGCAATTTAATTAGCGATCTTTACGGCTACGGCGGCACCCGCTAGAGTTTTAGGAGTTGAATGAGTTTACAGAGTTAGGTGGGGTTTAATTACTCATTAAACTTACGGCTCATATCTGGAACAAGTGTAAAAGTGGCCGGCGCTTATCTCTAAAGGGCCTTCCGGCAGGAAAACAAAGTGCCGGTCACTTGTGCTGAACAAAACTCTAATAAACCGTACCAGAATTGAAAATCGCAATAAATTTGGAGAGTTACGTAATGGCAAAAAAGAAAAAGGACGACGCTGTAACAGATGAGGAAGAAACCAAGGTTGAAGAGAAAACGGAAACACAAGCCGGCGCCGAAGAAATAAGCACCGAGGCCGAATTAGACAGCGAAAACGGTAAACAGGAACAGGAAGATGAGGAGTTGGCAGCAGAACCCGGTCTTGAAGAACAGCTTGAACTGGCCCGGCAGGAAGCCGCACAAAACCTGGATAAATGGCAGCGGGCTGTGGCAGAATTGGCCAACTTCCGCCGCCGACAGGAAGAGCAGAGAAAGCTGCAACGTGACAGGATTAAATCTGAGGTGCTGGCCGGGGTTATCAGCGCGCTGGACGACATGGATTTAGCCTTTCAGAATCTACCGGAAGAACTTGACGGACAACTGGTGGGCTGGGTCGAAGGGTTTCGGCTGGTGCAGCGCAAACTGGACAGAATTCTGGATGAGCAAAATGTTATGTCCATTGATACCAACGGCGATTTTGACCCCAATTTTCACGAAGCCGTCAGCTACGAAGCAAGTGACGCGCACGAAACCGACCAAATCATTGCAGAACTGCGAAAAGGCTACCAAATTGGCAGCCGTATCATTCGCCCGGCATTGGTTCGGGTAGCAAGTTAAAATTTCATTTACAATTTTGGATTTACGATTGGTTTTTACATAAGCCAACGTAACCATTCACTCCCCCCCGCTTTGCGTCCTCCCGCCCACGGAGGGAAGTCTAAATCGCTCCCCCCTAGCGAGAGCGACCACAGAGAGGTTAGAGGGGGGTGAACGATTACTGAGCCAACCTAATCGCAAGTCGTAATCTGACTACTGACTACTGTAATTTCAGGAGATATTACCCGCTCGTAGTCAGCCTCGAAGCGAAAGCGGAGTGGCGTTAGACAACCAAAGGTCCGTTGCGCTGCGTATCTGACTACGAACATTTTATACGAGAAGATATTACCCGCTCGTAGTCA